>NZ_JACDIU010000014.1:1106625-1282201 GCF_014525325.1 Pseudomonas sp. EZ-C24
TTCGCCACTGCACAGAACGCGCTTCAACGAAGCCGCCGAAGCGTCACCGTGCGCCAGGAACACATCCAGCATCGAGGGCACGAAGTGCAAGGTGGTGACGTCTTCGCTGCGGATCACCTGACGCAGGTACTCCGGATCGCGATGGCCGCCGGAACGCGCCATGACCAGGCGAGCGCCGGTTTGCAGCGGCCAGAGGAACTCCCATACCGACACGTCGAAGCTGAACGGGGTCTTCTGCAAGACCACGTCGTCAGCGCCGAGGTTGTAGGCGTCCTGCATCCACAGCAGGCGGTTGACCACGCCGGCGTGCTCGTTCATCACGCCTTTCGGCAAGCCGGTGGAACCTGAGGTGTAGATCACGTAGGCCAGGTGACGCGGGGTCAAACCGGAGACAACCGGGTTGCTGGACGGCTGGGCGTTCCAGGTCGGCTGATCCAGGTCGATGACCTGGGCCGAATCCGGTACGTGCCGCGTAGCGCTATGCACCAACACTGCAACAGGCGCGCTGTCGCTGAGCATATGCCGCACGCGCTCAGCTGGGTAATCCGGGTCAACCGGCACATAGGCGCCGCCAGCCTTGAGGATGGCCAGCAGGCCAACCACCATCGACAGCCCACGCTCAACGCAGATCGCCACCCGATCGTCAGGTTTGACCCCCAGATCGATCAGGTGATGCGCCAGTCGGTTGGCCTGCTCATTCAGCGCGCGATAGCTCAACTCGCCTTCTTCGGCCTTGACCGCGACCGCATCCGGCGTACGCAGCACCTGCGCCTCGATCATCCCGTGCAGGGTCTGCTCGAGGTCATAATCCACCGCCGAATCGTTGAAGCCCAGCAGCACACGCTCACGCTCCTGCGCTTCCAGCACCGGCAAGCGCTGCAGCGGCAGTTCCGGCGTCTGCTCCAGCGCCTCGACCATGGCCTGCAACACCTGGTTCATCTGCCCACAGATACGCGCCGCGCCTACGTCAGCGGGGGTCATGGCAACCAGACGGAAGCCCTGCCCAAGGTCGTCGACGTTCAACCCCAGCGGGTAGTTGCTGCGCTCCTGGCTTTCCAGGTTGTCGATACCTTGCGTTGCCTGCCGCTGGCTATCAGTGACCTGCGTGCTGTGCCGATAGTTGAGCATCGCGCTGAACAACGGCAAGGGCGCAGCCACGCCACTGCAACGCTGAGCCAAGGCCAGCGAAGCATGCTCGTGGGCCAGCAAGGCACTGAGGCGCTGATGCACGGCCCGTGCCCCTTCGCGCAGGCTCACTGCGCCCAGATCGACCCGCAGCGGCAAGGTGTTGATGAACATGCCCAGCGCCCGCTCGGCGCCTTCACCGCCTTGCAGACGGCCCAACAGCACGGTGCCGAACACCACGCTGTCCTGGCCACTGGCGGCCGCCAGCAGGCGCGCCCAGGCCAGGTGGAACAGGCTGGCGACGCTGATACCCAATTGCCGGCCTTGCTGGCGCAGGCGTTGTGCCAGGTCATCACGTAGCCACAGCTGAGCCTCCTCGATGTCACGCCCGTCACCCTGCACATCGCTTAGACCGAACGGCAGCGTCGGCTCGTCGATGTCCGCCAGTTGCTCGCGGAAGAACGCTTCATGCTCGGCCTGACTGATACCCAGTCGCGCCTGGGCCACGTAGTTGCGATACGGCACCGGTGCCAGCGCCGGCTCGGCCGCACCCTGCAGGTAACCGATCAGCTCCTCGCCGACCACTTCCATTGCGGTGTGGTCGAGCACGATGTGGTGGAACTGCAAGGTGGCTTCGATGCGTGCCGTACCCGGCTGCTGCGTGTACAGCAGGCGAATCAGCGGTGCCTTGCTCAGGTCAAGCATTGCCTCGCCGTCGCTATCACGCTTCATGACCACCAGCGGCGCCTGCCGCCAGACCACCTGCACTGGCTGCGGCAAGCCTTCCCAGAGCACCGCTGTGCGCAGTACGTCGTGGCGGGCGATGACCTTGTCCAACGCTGCCGCAAAATTGTCCAAGTGTTCGCGGCTGGCAAACCCGAAGCGCGACTGCAGCACATAAGGGTCGTGCCCCTGCGCGCTGAGGTGGTGGTAGAGGATCCCTTCCTGCAAGGGTGCCAACGGATAGATGTCCTGCACATTGCGGGCACCGCCAGGTATCTGGGCAATGATACGGTCGATGGCCGCCTGCTCCAGGGCCACCAGCGGCAGCATGCCGGGGGTGATATGCGAGCAACCGGCAGGGATCAGGTTGTCCGGCACCTGCACCTGATGCGCCTGGCCCAGGGTCGTCGCCAGTGCCGCCACCGTCGGCTGGCCAAACAGCGTGCGCACATCCACCTGCACACCATCGCGGCGCAAGCGCGCGGTCAGGTTCACCGCCAGCAACGAATGGCCACCCAACTCGAAGAAGTTATCGTGCCGGCCCACCCGCTCGACGCCCAGCATGTCGGCCCATACCGCGGCCAAGGCCATTTCCACTTCGCCCTGCGGCGCGACATACGCCTGGCCTGCAAGCAGCGCCGGATCCGGCTCGGGCAACGCCTTGCGGTCCAGCTTGCCATGGCTGGTCAACGGCAGTGCTGGCAGGCAGGTGAACGCCAACGGCACCAGGTGGGCGGGCAGGCTTGCCTGCAAGGCCTGGCGCAGTGAGTCCACTGCCACCGGTGAGGTTTCAGTGAACCAGGCCAGCAGCCGCTCGCCACGCACCAGCACAACTGCATCAGCGATACCAGGCTGGGCGGCGAGTACGCTTTCGATCTCGCCAAGCTCCACCCGTACGCCGCGGATCTTCACCTGATCGTCGTTACGGCCCAGGTAATCCAGGGTGCCGTCAGGGTTCCAGCGCACCAGGTCACCGGTGCGGTACAGCCGCGCGTGGCGTTGGGCGTTGAACGGATCGGCAATGAAGCGCTCCTCGGTCAGTTCCGGGCGCTTGAAGTAGCCGCGGGCCACCCCGGCGCCGCCAATGTACAACTCACCTACGGCGCCCACCGGTACCGGCTGGCGGCCCTGGTCGAGCACATACACCTGGGTGTTGGCCAGAGGCTTGCCGATGTGCAGCGCGCCCCCAGCTACCAGTTGCCCAGACGTGGCCACCACGGTCGCTTCGGTCGGGCCATAGTTGTTGACCAAAGCAAAACCTGGGTCGCGCTCGAACTGGCGCAGGCGATCGCCGCCGACCAGCAGCGTGCGCAGGGTCGGGTGCTGACGCTCGCGGCGCAGCGCTTGCTCGGCCACTGGCGTGGGCAGGAAGCTGACAGCCAATGGCTGCTCCAGCCACCAGTCGAGCAGTTCGTCGACGTGCTCACCGGCGATGCGTGCAGGTGGCAGATGCAGCACTGCCCCCGCGCACAGCGCCGGCCAGACCTCCCAGGCCACCGCATCGAAGCCGAAACCGGCCACCGTGCTGGTATGGCTGCCGGCGTTCAAGGCAAACGCCTCACAGTGCCAGTGCACCAGGTTGGCCAGGGTCGCATGCTCGACCATCACCCCTTTCGGCTGGCCGGTGGAACCGGAGGTGTAGATCACATACGCCAGTTGGCGATCATCCAGGCCTGCCACGCAGGGATTGCTGTCGGGCGCGTCTTGCCAGGCATCGCGGTGCAGCTCGACCCGCAGGGTTTCCCCCACCAGCGCCAGAGTCGTCGCATCGACCAGCACCAACGCCGGCGCGCTGTCTTCCAGCAGGTAGGCGATGCGCTCGCCAGGGTATGCCGGGTCAATCGGCACATAGGCCGCGCCGGCCTTGAGGACGGCCAGCAGGCCGACCAGGCGCTCCAGGCTGCGCGGTAAGCACAATGCCACCCGGTCGCCGACCTTCACCCCGCGACTGATCAGGTAATGCGCCAGGCGGTTGGCGCGGCAGTTCAGCTCGCCGTAGCTCAGTGTCTGGCCATCCTGCACCAGCGCTGTCGCTTGCGGCGCGCGGGCCGCCTGGGCCTCGACCAGGGCGTGCACGGTCTGCCCTTTCGGGTAGTCGCGTGCGCTGGCATTGAAGGTTTCCAGCACTTGCTGGCGTGCTAGCGGGTCCAGGATCGACAGCGCCTCGACCGGCTTGACTGCTGACTGGTTCAGCGCCTGCAGCAGCTCGATCAGGGCCTGGTTCATCCAGCCAGCGACCCGCTCAGCCCCCATGCCTGCCTGAGCCAACACACTCAAGGCAAAGCCTTCGCCCAGGTCGTCGACACTCAGGGTCAGTGGGTAGTTGCTGCGTTCCTCGCCGCCCAGCAGGCGAACACCCTGGTGGTCGGCATCCGCGTCGGCAGGCCCCCCTGCCGTGCTGTGGCGGTAGTTGAACAAGGCGCTGAACAACGGCGTGGACGCCGCCACGCCACTGCAGCGCTGGGCCAAGGCCAGCGAAGCATGCTCGTGTGCCAGCAACGCCGAAAGCCGCTGATGGGTGGCACGCACCGCCTGCGCCACCGGTGCGGTAAGGTCGATGCGCAGCGGCAAGGTGTTGATGAACACGCCCAACGCCCGGTCGGCCCCTTCACCGCCCTGCAAGCGCCCCATCAACACGGTGCCGAACACGACATCAGTGCGGTTGGCGAGCACACCCAGCACGCGTGCCCAGGCCAGGTGCGCCAGGCTCGCGGCACTCACCCCAAGCTGCCGAGCCTGTTCGCGCAGGCCACGGGCCAGGCTGGCGTCGAGGGCCAGGTGGGCCTCTTCGATGGCGTGCCCATCACCCTGCACGTCGCTCAGGCCAAACGGCAAGGTCGGGGCATCAAGGTCGCCCAGCATCTCGCGGAAGAACGCTTCATGGCCGGCATCGTCGGCCCCAAGGCGAGCTTGGGCCACATAGGTGCGATAAGGCACAGGCGCGGGCAAGCGTTCGCCCTGGCCCGCCAGCAGCAGCTGCATCTCGCGGGCGATGACTTCCATCGCGGTATGGTCCAAGGCCAGGTGATGGAATTGCACAATTGCCACCACGCGCTGGTTGGCCGGGTCATCGGCATGCAGCAGGCGCAGCAAGGGTGCCCGCGACAGCTCGAGGCGCTGGTGACGGGCGTCGAAGCGCGCCTGCAAGGCGTCGATCACCGAATCGCCAGCCAGGCCGTCGATTGCGCTGACCTGCATCCGCGCTTGCCGCCAGACCACCTGCACCGCGTGAGCCAGCCCTTCGCTGACCACGGCGGTACGCAGAATGTCGTGACGGTCGATGACCTGCTGCAAGGCGCCCGCCCAACGCTGCAAATGCGCCAGGCTATCGAAGGCCAGGCGCGACTGCAGCAGGTACGGATCGCCCTGTGCGGCGCTCAAGTGGTGGTACAGGATGCCCTCCTGCAGCGGGGCAAGGGGGTAGATCTCCTGCACGTTGGCAGCACCGCCGGGCACCGTGGCGACGACACGGTCGATACTGGCCTGGTCGAGCTCGATCAGGCTGAGCATGTCCGGAGTGATGTGGCGGGCAGCGTGCGGCACACGGTTGGCCGGCACCTGCACTTCGCGACCGGTGCCCACGGCCGCAGCCAGCGCCGCCAGGGTGGGCTTGGCGAACAGCACGCGCACATCGGCGCTGAGGCCGGCCTTGCGCATGCGTTCGACCAGGCTCACAGCCAGCAACGAATGGCCGCCCAGCTCGAAGAAGTGATCGTGCCGACCGATCTGCGCGACCTTGAGCAGGTCGGCCCAGATTGCCGCCAGGGTGGTTTCGACCTCGCCCTGTGTCGCCTCGAAGGCGCGGCTGAGTAGCGCCTCGTTGCCCGGTTGCGGCAGGGCACGGCGGTCGAGCTTGCCGTTGCCGGTCAGCGGCAGTGCATCGAGGCAAACGTAGGCCGCTGGCAGCATGTAGTCCGGCAACTGGCCTTGTAGCTGCTGGTGCAGCTCGCCCAGGCCGGGGGCCGGGCTGTTGGCGGTGAAGTAGGCCACCAGGCGCTTGTCACCCGGCGCGTCTTCACGTACCACCACGGCCGTGTCACGGACACCGGCACAGGCGCCCAGGCGCGCTTCGATTTCACCGAGTTCGATGCGGAAGCCGCGCAGTTTGATCTGCTGGTCGGCGCGGCCCAGGTAACGCAACGTGCCGTCAGCCTGCCAGCAAGCCAGGTCGCCACTGCGGTACATGCGCGCACCCGGCTCACGGCTGAACGGGTCGTCGAGGAAGCGCTCGGCGGTGAGTGCCGGCTGGCCGAGGTACCCCAGTGCAACGCCAGCGCCGCCGATGTACAGCTCACCGACCGCGCCAACGGGCAGCGGCTGCTGACGGGCGTCGAGCACATAGCAACGGGCATTGCCGATCGGCCTGCCAATCGGGATGCTGCCCTCGCCGACCGTGACGATCGGGTGGGTGGTGCTGAAGGTAGTGGCTTCAGTCGGGCCATAGCCATTGAGCAGATGTTGCGGGGCGCCTTCGCGCAGCACCCGACCGACGATGGCCGGGTCCAGCACATCGCCGCCCACCATCAGGTAGCGCAGCCTGGCGAATGCCGGCAGCAGGTCATCGGCAAATTGATGGAACAGGCCGGCAGTCAGCCACAGCACGCTGATGCGTTGCTCCAGCAACACATCACGCAAAGCCTCACGCGACAGCACCTGGTCCTGGTCGATGACCACCACCGTGCCGCCGTTGAGCAGCGGCGCCCAGACTTCCAGGGTACTGGCATCGAACGCAGGGTTGGAGGCGAACGCGACGCGGTCCTGGCAGGTGAATTCAGCAAAGCCGTTGTTGACCACCAGGCGCACGATGGCCCGGTGCGGCACTTGCACGCCCTTGGGGGTGCCGGTAGAGCCGGAGGTGTACATGATGTAGGCGGCGCTTTCGGCAGCTACCTCCAGGCCCGGCGAGTGTTGCGGATACCCGCTGAGGTCGAGGTGGTCCAGTTCGACGCGCATGGCATCGCCTACCTGCGGTTCGCTGCTGAAGGTGAGCATGACCCGCGCCTGGCTGTCTTCGATCATGAAGGCCTGGCGCTCGACAGGCGCGTTGCTGTCCAACGGCACGAACACCGCTGCGCATTTGCTGGCCGCCAGTTGTGCGGCCAATAAGGCGACGCTGCGTGGCAGCAGCAGAGCTACACGATCGCCAGGGCGCACGCCCAGGGCCAACAGGTGATGGGCCAGGCGGTTGGCGTGCTGTTCGAGCTGCTCATAGCTCCACTGCCGATCACCGTGCACCACCGCCGTTGCAGCAGGGCTGAGCGCGGCATGGCTGCCAAACAGGGTATGCAGTGCATGGTCCCGTGGGTAATCGCGGTAGGTGGCATTGAAACCTTGCAACACCCGCTCGCGCTCGGCAGGCGCCAGTTGGCTAACGTGATGCAAGGCCTTGGCCGGTGCCTGCGCAAGGGCCTGCGCCAGTTGCTCAAGGGCGGTGCTGAGCAGGCGACAAACCTGTGCGCCATCGACTTGCGCCACCGCTTGCACGGTCAGCACAAAGGCCTCGCCCAGGTCATCGACGTTGACCACCAAGGGGTAGTTGCTGCGCTCATGCGCGGCCAGTTGCTCGATACCCTGCCAGGCCTCGCGCAGCTCAGCCTTGGCGGGTGCACTGTGGCGATAGTTGAGCAGGCTGGTGAACAGCGCCTGGGACGCCGGCACTGCGCTGCAGCGCTGAGCCACTGCCAGCGAGGCTTGCTCATGGGCCAGCAAACGGGCCAGCCGTTGGTGGGTCAGGCGTACGCCTTCAGCCACGGCCATGGCGCCCACGCTCACCCGCAGCGGCAAGGTGTTGATGAACATGCCCAGGGCCCGGTCAGCGCCCTCGCCGCCTTGCAGCCGGCCGAGCAACACCGTGCCGAACACCACTTCTTCGCGTCCTGACAGTTGCGCCAGCACCTGCCCCCAGGCCTGGTGCACCAAGCTGGCAACGCTGATGCCCAGCACACGGGCCTGCTCGCGCAAGCGGCCGGCCAACGCCGGCTCCAGGGCCAGACGGCTGTCCAGTACAGGGCTGGCATCACTGTGTGCATCGCGCAGGCCAAATACCGTGGTGGGTTCGTCGATGTCGCCCAGCAGCTCGCGGAACAGTGCTTCGTCAGCCTGGGTATCGGCACCCAGGCGTGCCTGCGCCACATAGTTGCGGTAGGGCACGCTGGCCTGCGACAGGGCCTGGCCTTGCAGCACAGCAGTGATCTCGGCCACCAGCTGTTCGACGGCGGCGTGGTCAAGGATGATGTGGTGGATCAGCAGCGTAGCTTCCACGCGACCCTCGCCGTGGCCAGGGATCAGGCGGATCAAGGGGGCCTTGTTCAGGTCGAGCGTGGTGCTCCGCTCATCGCCGCGCAAGCTTGCACCGGCGCCAGGCACGCTGCGCCAGACGACCTGCACGGGCTCCTCCAGGCCCTGCCAATGGATGCTGGTGCGCAGGATGTCGTGACGGGCGATGACCTGGTCGAGCGCTGCGGCAAAGGCATCGAGCTCGGCCTGCGTCGGGAAGGCGAAGCGTGCTTGCAGCACGTACGGGTCTGCGCCTTCGCTGGCGAGGTGATGGTAGAGGATGCCTTGTTGCAGGGGCGCTAGCCCATAGACATCCTGGACATTGGCTACGCCACCGGGGATCTGCGTGACCAGGTTGTCGATGGCGCTCTGGGACAGCTCGGCGAGCGGCAGCATGTCCGGAGTGATGCGTGTGACCTCTGCCGAAATGCGGTTGGCGGGCACGCTGATGCGGGTTTCACCGCCTACCGCAGCGGCGAGCGCTGCCAAGGTCGGCTGGCCGAACAGTACGCGGATATCGGCATGCAGGCCCTGTTGGCGCAGGCGCGAAGTCAGGGTCACGGCCAGCAGCGAATGGCCGCCCAGTTCGAAGAAGTTGTCATGCCGCCCTACCCGCTCCACCCCCAGCAGCTCGGCCCAGATCGCGGCCAGCAGGGTTTCGGTTTCGCCTTCTGGGGCTTCGTAAACGCGGCTTTGCAGGGCTTCGGTATCCGGGAGTGGCAAAGCCTTGCGGTCGAGTTTGCCGTTGGGGCTCAGCGGCAGTGCCTCCAGATGCAGGAACAGCGCGGGCACCATGAACTCCGGCAGGTGGGCCAGCAATGCCGTGCGCAGAACGTCTGCGCCCTGCTGCTCACCGGTGTAATACGCAACCAAACGCTGATCGCGAGCCACCACCACGGCTTCCTTCACGCCGTCGATGGCCGTCAGGCCTGCCTGGATTTCACCCAGCTCGATGCGCAAGCCACGCAGCTTCACCTGATCATCGTCGCGGCCCAGGTATTCGATGTTGCCATCGGCCAGGTGCCGAGCCAGGTCGCCGGTACGGTACAGGCGTGCATCTGGGCGGATGCTGAACGGGTCGTCGAGGAAGCGTTCAGCAGTGAGTTCGGCGCGGTTCAGGTAGCCACGGGCGACTTGCACGCCGCCGATGAACAGCTCGCCGGTCACGCCTTGCGGGACCGGCTGGCCTTGGCTGTCGAGCACGTACAGCGTGGTGTTGGCGATGGGTTTGCCGATGGGGGTGTTGTCCGGTGCCGTCACGCAGTGCCAGGCACTGACGTCTACCGCCGCTTCGGTCGGGCCGTACAGGTTGTGCAGCTCGACCGTCGGCAGTTGCGTGTGGAAGCGTCGCACCAGGCTGCCCGGCAAGGCTTCGCCACTGCACAGAACACGCTTGAGACCATCAGCCGATAATTGGCCGTGCGCCAGGAACACATCCAGCATCGAGGGCACGAAGTGCAACGTCGTGACATTTTCGCTGCGGATCACCTGACGCAAGTACTCCGGATCGCGGTGGCCGCCGGGGCGCGCCATGACCAAGCGAGCGCCGGTTTGCAGCGGCCACAGGAACTCCCATACCGAGACGTCGAAGCTGAACGGGGTCTTCTGCAAGACCACGTCGTCTGCGCCTAGGTTGTAGGCCTCCTGCATCCACAGCAGGCGGTTGACCACGCCGGCGTGCTCGTTCATCACGCCTTTCGGCAAGCCGGTGGAGCCTGAGGTGTAGATCACGTAGGCCAGGTGACGCGGGGTCAAGCCGGAGACAACCGGGTTGCTGGACGGCTGGGCGTTCCAGGTCGGCTGATCCAGGTCGATGACCTGGGCCGAATCCGGTACGTGCCGCGTAGCGCTATGCACCAACACTGCAACAGGCGCGCTGTCGCTGAGCATATGCCGCACGCGCTCAGCTGGGTAATCCGGGTCAACCGGCACATAGGCGCCGCCAGCCTTGAGGATGGCCAGCAGGCCAACCACCATCGACAGCCCACGCTCAACGCAGATCGCCACCCGATCGTCAGGTTTGACCCCCAGATCGATCAGGTGATGCGCCAGTCGGTTGGCCTGCTCATTCAGCGCGCGATAGCTCAACTCCCCTTCTTCGGCCTTGACCGCGACTGCATCCGGTGTACGCAGCACCTGCGCCTCGACCATCCCGGGCAGGGTCTGCTCAAGGTCATAGCCCACCGCCGTATCGTTGAAGCCCAGCAGCACACGCTCACGCTCCTGCGCTTCAAGCACCGGCAAGCGCTGCAGCGGCAGTTCCGGGGTCTGTTCCAGCGCCTCGACCATGGCTTGCAACACCTGGTTCATCTGCCCACAGATACGCGCCGCGCCAACCTCGGCGGGGGTCATGGCAACCAAACGGAAGCCCTCCCCAAGGTCGTCGACGTTCAGGCTCAACGGGTAGTTGGTGCGTTCCTGGCCCTCCAGTACGTCAATGCCTTGCCACGCCTGCCGCTGTTCAGCGCTGGCTTCTGCGCCATGGCGGTAGTTGAGCATGGCGCTGAACAACGGCAACGGCGCAGCCACAGCGCTGCAGCGCTGGGCCAACGCCAGGGAGGCGTGTTCGTGCGCCAGCAGCGCACTGAGGCGCTGATGCACGGCCTGCGCCCCTTCGCGCAGGCTCACTGCGCCCAGATCAACCCGCAGCGGCAAGGTGTTGATGAACATGCCCAGCGCCCGCTCGGCACCCTCACCACCTTGCAGGCGCCCCAGCAACACAGTGCCGAACACCACACGGTCGTTGCCGCTGGCAGCGGCCAACAGGCGCGCCCAAGCCAGGTGGAACAGGCTGGCGACACTGATGCCCAGGTGCCGTGCCTGGCGCCGCAGCCCTGCGGCCAGTTCGGCCGACAGCGCCAGCTTGGCTTCTTGCATGCCAAGGCCATCGCCTTGAACATCGCTTAGGCCGAACGGCAGCGTTGGCTCGTCGACATCCGCCAACTGCGCGCGGAAGAACGCCTCATGCTCGGCCTGGCTGATACCCAGGCGCGCCTGGGCTACGTAGTTGCGGTACGGCACAGGGATCTGGACCGGCGGCGTGCCCTGCAGGAAGCCCAGCAACTCCTCACCGACCACCTCCAGCGCGGTGTGGTCGAGGACGATGTGGTGGAACTGCAAGGTAGCTTCGATGCAATGGCTGCCCGGTACCTGACGATGAAGCAGACGAATAAGCGGCGCCTGGCCCAGGTCCAGGCCAGCGTCAGTTGCATCGTCGTCGCGCACTACCTGTAACGACGCCCGACGCCAGACCACTTGCACAGCCTGCGGCAGGCCGTCCCAGAGCACGGCGGTACGCAGCACATCATGGCGGGCGATCACCTGGTCCAGTGCGCTGGCGAAGGCTTGCAGGCGCTCGCCGTTGTCGAAACGCAGGCGGGAATACAGCACATAGGGATCGTGCGCGGCGCTCAAGTGATGGTAAAGGATACCTTCCTGCAGAGGCGCCAGCGGGTAGATGTCCTGCACATTGGCCGCACCACCCGGCACGCGCGCGACGATGCGATCGATCGCGGCTTGGTCGAGCTCGATCAGGCTCAGCAGGTCTGGGGTGATATGGGTGCAATCGGCAGGGATGCGGTCTTCCGGTACCAGCACTTGCAGGTTACGCCCCAAGGTCTCGGCCAGGGCCGCGACGGTAGGCTGGCCGAACAGGGTCCGTACATCGACTTGCAGCCCTTCCAGGCGCAGCCGTGCGGTCAGGCTTACTGCCAGCAGCGAGTGGCCGCCCAGCTCGAAGAAGTTGTCGTGTCGACCTACTCGCTCGACGCCCAGCAGTTGCGCCCACAGTTGCGCCAGCAGGGTTTCGGTCTGCCCCTGCGGCGCTTGGTAGGGGCGCTCATGCAATGCGGCATCCGGCGCGGGCAGCGCTTTACGGTCCAGCTTGCCATTGGGCGTCAACGGCAGCTGATCGAGGTGGATGTACTGTGCCGGCAGCATGTATTCCGGCAGGTCCTGCAGCAGTGCCTGACGCAGGCTGTCCGCCTCGGCCTGCTCACCGGTGAGGTAGGCGACCAGGCGCGGCCCACTGGCCGGGGCGTCGTAAGCCAGCACTACGGCCTCGTGCACACCGGGCACACGCAGCAGGCAGGCTTCGATCTCGCCGAGCTCGATGCGCAGCCCGCGGATTTTGACCTGGTGGTCGTTACGGCCGAGGAAGACCAGCTTGCCATCTTCGCGCTGGCGCACCAGGTCACCGCTGCGGTACAGGCGATCGCCGTCAACGAAGGGGCTGGCGATGAAGCGTTCGGCCTGTTGTTCGGGCAAACCCAGATAACCCCGGGCGACACCCGCGCCGCCGATATGCAGGTGGCCGACCACGCCCCACGGTACCGGTTGGTCGTAGTGGTCGAGTACATACAGCCGGGTATTGTCGATGGCCGTGCCGATCGGCAATGCCCCGTGCGGCAGGTCTGCGCCCGGCTCCAGCGTCCAGGCGCTGCAATCGACGGTGGTCTCGGTGGGGCCGTAAACGTTATGCAGGCGTACACCCGGCAAGCGCTTGCGCACTTGGGCGGCCAGTGCCTGGCTCAACTCGCCGCCACCGCAGACGATATCGCTGAGGCTGACACAGCGAGCGCTGGCAGGTGCTTCCAGGAACTGCTGCAGCAACGCCGGCACGAATTGCACCACGCTGACATGCTGCGCCTGGATCAGTTGCGCGAGGTAGTGCGGGTCACGCTGGCCGTCCGGGCGCGCCAATACCAGGCGCAGGCCGCTGCACAAAGGCCAGAACAGTTCCCACACCGAGGCATCGAAGCTGACCGGGGTTTTGTGCAGCACGGCGCCTGGGCCAGGCACCTGGCAAAGGCGCTGGCTCCAATGCACCAGGTTGACCACGTTGCGGTGTTCGACCATCACCCCCTTGGGCTGGCCTGTGGAGCCGGAGGTGTAGATCACATACGCCAGGTGGCTCGCTGTCAGTGCGACTACGCGAGGGTTGCTGATCGGCTGGGCCTCCCAGCCAGGCTGATCGAGGTCGATCAACTGCACCGGGGTGCCTTGTACGACATCTCGGGTAGCGCCGTGCACCAGTACGGCCAGCGGCGCGCTGTCGCTCAGCATGTGGCGAATGCGTTCTGCCGGGTAACCCGGGTCAACTGGCACATAGGCGCCGCCTGCCTTGAGGATGGCCAGCAAGCCAACCACCATCGACAGCCCGCGCTCGACGCAGATCGCGACACGGTCATCCGGTTTGACCCCCAGGCCGAGCAAATGATGGGCAAGCCGATTGGCCTGCTCGTCGAGCTGGCGATAGCTGAGCTCGCCCTCCTCGGCGACCAGGGCAATGGCAGTCGGCGTGCGCCGGACCTGGGCCTCGAACAGCCCATGCAGCGTTTGCGTCAAGTCGTGAGGCGTTTGCGGGGCATTGGCCAGCAGTCGCAGCCGCTCATCAGGCGTCACTACCGGCACCTGCTGCAACAACGTGTCAGGCGCGTGCTCAAGCGCATCCAGCAAACCGTGCAGCACCTGCAGCAGTTGCTCGCAGACCCGCTGCGCGCCCACCTGGGCACTGACCTGGGCCGTCAGCCGCAGGCCATCGCCCAGGTCGTCCACGTTGACGCTCAACGGGTAGTTGCCATGGCCGCCGCTGGGCAGTGCCTGGATGCCTTCCAGGGCTTCGCGGTGCGCTTGCTGCGCGGGCTGGCTGGCGCCATGCCGGTAGTTGAGCATGGCACTGAACAACGGGGTCGGCGCAGCCACGCCGCTGCAACGCTGGGCCAAGGCCAGCGAGGCGTGCTCGTGCACCAGCAAGGCACTCAGCCGCTGGTGCGTCAGGCGCACCCCAGCGCGCACGCCCAGCCCGTGCAGGTCCAGGCGCAGTGGCAAGGTGTTGATGAACATGCCCAGACCGCGATCAGCCCCGGCGCCCCCTTGCAGGCGGCCCAGCAGCACGGTGCCGAACACCACACGGTCTTGGCCACTGGTGGCGGCCACCAGCCGTGCCCAGGCCAGGTGCAGCATGCTGGCAGCGCTCACGCCCAGCTGCTGGGCCTGGCTGCGCAGGCGCCGGTACTGCTCGGGCGCCAGTTGCACCGTAGCCAATTCGAAGGTACTGGCCTGGCCCTGCAGGTCGACCAGGCCATAGGGCAAAGTCGGCTCGTCGATGTCGGCCAGCTCTGCGCGGAAGAACGCTTCGTGCTCGGCCTCGCTGATGGCCAAACGCGCCTGGGCCACGTAGTTGCGGTACGGCACGGGCGGTTGGCTGGGCTGCTCGCCGCGCAGGTGGTCGCGGATCTCTTCCAGCACCACCTTCATGGCCGTGTGGTCCAGGGCGATGTGGTGGAACTGCAGGGTGGCTTGGAGGCCTTCGCTGCCTGCCTGTGGGGTTTGCAGCAGACGGATCAATGGCGCATGGCTGAGGTCGAGCGGGCCAGGGGCTTCGCTGCTATTGACCAGCACCGAACCCGGCACGCTGCGCCATACCACCTGCACAGGCTGCGCCAGACCGTCCCAGAGCACGGCAGTACGCAGAATATCGTGGCGTGCGATGACCTTGTCCAAGGCCACGGCAAAGGCCTGCAGACGGGCCTGGCTGTCGAATGCGACGCGCCACTGCAGCAGGTAGGGGTCTTCGTCTGCAGCACTCAGGTGATGGTAGAGAATGCCTTCCTGCAGCGGTGCCAATGGGTAAATGTCCTGCACGTTGGCAGCGCCACCTGGCACCGTGGCGACGATGCGCTCAACCGCGCTGGCGTCCAACGTCAGCAAAGGCAGCATGGCTGGGGTGATGTGGGTGCAGCCCGCTGGAATGCAGTTCTCGGGCACGCTGACCTGGCGCCCCTTGCCTAGCGCGGCAGCCAGGGCAGCCACGCTGGGCTGGCCGAACAGCACCCGCACGTCGGTCTGCAGGCCCTGTTGGCGCAAACGTTCGATCAGCGTCACGGCCAGCAGCGAGTGGCCGCCCAGCTCGAAGAAGTTGTCGTGCCGCCCTACCCGTTGCACGCCCAGCACGTCGGCCCAGACGCTGGCCATGGCCGCTTCTGTTTCGCTGGCCGGGGCTTCATAGCCCTGGCAGATCAGTTGGGCCGGGTCCGGTTCAGGCAGGGCCCGGCGGTCCAGCTTGCCATGGCTGGTCAACGGCCATTGGTCCAGGCGCATGAACGCCTGCGGCACCATGTGCCCCGGCAAGCTGGCCTGCAGCGCTTGACGCACAACCTCTAGCGCGACCGGCGCCTGTTCGGTGAACCAGGCCAGCAGACGCTCGTCGCGGACCAGTACCACGGCATCGGCGATACCGGCCTGAGCCGTCAGCGCGGCCTCGATTTCACCCAACTCCACACGCACGCCGCGGATCTTCACCTGGTCGTCATTACGCCCGAGATATTCCAGGGTGCCGTCAGTGTTCCAGCGCACCAGGTCGCCAGTGCGGTACATGCGCGCGCCGGGCTTGCGGCTGAACGGGTCGGCGACAAAGCGCTCTGCGCTCAGCTCAGGGCGATTGAAGTAGCCCCGCGCTACCTGTGCGCCACCGATGTACAGCTCACCCACCACGCCCACCGGCACCGCTTGGCGATGGCCGTCGAGCACATAGACGCGGGTATTGGCGATCGGCTTGCCGATGTGCAACGCCGCGCCCGGCAAGACCTGGCCAGACGTGGCGACAACCGTGGTCTCGGTCGGCCCATAGTTGTTGACCAGGGCGAAGCCTGGATCGCGGTCGAACTGGCGCAGGCGGTCGCCACCGATCAGCAAGGTGCGCAACGTCGGGTGTTGCCGTTCGCGGCGCAACGCCTGTTCGGCCACTGGCGTGGGCAAGAAACTGACGGCCAGCGGCTGTTCGAGCCACCAGTCGAGCAGTTCATCGACATGTTCATTGCCGATGTGCGCGGGTGGCAAGTGCAACGTGGCACCGCCACACAGCGCCGGCCACACTTCCCAGGCCATGGCGTCAAAGCCAAAGCCGGCAACGCTCGAGGTGCGCACACCGGCCTCCAGCGCGAACGCGTGGCAGTGCCAATGCACCAGGTTGGCCAGGGTGTGATGCTCGATCATCACGCCCTTGGGCTGGCCGGTGGAGCCGGAGGTGTAGACAAGGTAGGCCAGCTGCTGCGCATCCAGCCCCGGTACGTGCGGGTTGCTGCCCAGAGAGTCATCGGCTGCGGCCTGGTCGAGGTTCAGCCGGGGTATGCCACCAGGCAGGCCTCCCAGATGGCCTCGCCGGTGGCCTCGTCGGCGCTGTGCCGATAGTTGAGCAAGGCACTGAACAACGGCGCGGACGCGGCCACGCCACTGCAGCGCTGGGCCAACGCCAGCGGCGCGTGCTCATGGCCCAGCAAGGCCGAGAGGTTGCGGTGGGTGGCGCGCACGGCAGCACGCACGGCCAGCGTGGTGTCCA
The DNA here is from genome assembly GCF_014525325.1 of Pseudomonas sp. EZ-C24. Taxonomy (NCBI): domain Bacteria; kingdom Pseudomonadati; phylum Pseudomonadota; class Gammaproteobacteria; order Pseudomonadales; family Pseudomonadaceae; genus Pseudomonas; species Pseudomonas sp. EZ-C24. The sequence goes on from NZ_JACDIU010000014.1 coordinate 1,123,088, forward strand.
CCCGCAGTGGCAGGGTGTTGATGAACATCCCCAACGCCCGGTCGGCGCCCTCGCCGCCTTGCAGGCGACCCATCAGCACCGTGCCAAACACCACATCATCGCGGTTGGCCAGCACGCCCAATACGCGCGCCCACGCCAGGTGCATGAGGCTGGCGGCACTGACGCCCAGTTGCCGGGCCTGGGTGCGCAAACCGTGGGCAACCTCCCCGTCCAGTGCCTGGAACGCCGTTTCGATGCCGCGCCCATCACCCTGTACATCGGCATAGCCCAGCGGCAAGGTCGGTTCTTCGACATCCGCCAGCATCTCGCGGAAGAACGCCTCATGGCCCGCCTGGTCACCCAGCCGAGCCTGGGCCACGTAATTGCGGTAAGGCACCGCCGCCGGCAGCGTGTGCCCTTGGCCGAACAGCAAAGCGCGCATTTCGCGAGCGACCACGTCCATGGCCGTGTGATCGAGGGTCAGGTGATGGAACAGCAGAATCGCCACCACCTGCTGGTTGGCGGGGTCCAGGCTGTAATACAGGCGGGTCAATGGCGCCTGAGTCAGGTCCAGCCGGTGATGCCGCGCATCGAAACGGGCATGCAACTGCTCGACCCGCGCCCGACCATCGTCATCGGCCAGGTCGTCGATTTCGCTGACCAGCAGCTCGGCCTTGCGCCAAACCACTTGCAGCGGCTGCGCAAGCCCTTGCCAAAGCACGGCGGTGCGCAGGATATCGTGGCGGTCGATGACCTGTTGCAAGGCACCAGCCCAGGCCAGCAAGCGCTCGACACTATCGAAGGCCAGGCGGGTCTGCAGCAGGTAAGGGTCGCCCTGCTCGGCGCTCAGGTGGTGGTAGAGAATGCCTTCCTGCAGCGGCGCCAGCGAGTAGATTTCCTGCACATTGGCGGCGCCACCCGGCACGGTTGCGACGATGTCGTCGATGGCTGCCTGGTCCAGCTCGATCAGGCTGAGCATACTCGGGATGATGCGTTCGGCCTGCGCAGGCACGCGGTTGGCCGGCACTTTCACTTCGTGGCCGATGCCCGCCGCGCCGGCCAGGGCGGCCAGGGTCGGTTGGGCGAACAGCACCCGCACATCAACCAGCAGGCCAGCCTTGCGCAAGCGCTCGACCAACGTTACCGCCAGCAGCGAGTGGCCACCCAGTTCGAAGAAGTTATCGTGGCGCCCTACCCGCTGCACGCCCAACACGTCGGCCCAGATCGCCGCCATCGTCGCTTCGGTTTCGCCACTGGGCGCCTCAAAGGCCTGGCCGAACAACTGCGAGGCGTCCGGGTCAGGCAGCGCACGGCGGTCGAGTTTGCCATGACTGGTCAGCGGCAGCTCATCGAGGCGCACCAACGCCAGCGGCACCATGTGCGCCGGCAAACGGGCCTGCAGGGCCTGGCGCAAGGCGTCGAGGGCGACGGGGGCGGTCTCGCTGAACCAGGCCAGCAAACGCTCGCCGCGCACCAGCACCACGGCGGCGTCGACCCCCGGCTGCGCCGCGAGGGTGGCCTCGATTTCGCCAAGCTCCACCCGCACACCGCGGATCTTCACCTGGTCGTCAGTGCGGCCGAGGTAGTCGAGGGTGCCGTCGGCGTTCCAGCGCACCCGATCACCGCTGCGGTACATGCGTGCATTGGGCTGCTCGCTGAACGGGTCGGCGAGAAAAGCCTGTTCGGTCAACGCCGGGCGATTGAAGTAACCCCGCGCCACTTGCGCGCCGCCGATGAACAGCTCACCCGCGACACCGATCGGTACCGGCTGCAGGCCTTCGTCCAGGACATAGACGCGGGTGTTGGCGATTGGCCGGCCGATGTGCAGTGCGCCGCTGGGCAAGACCTGCCCAGAGGTCGCGACCACGGTGGTTTCGGTCGGCCCGTAGTTGTTGATCAAGGCAAAGCCCGGCGCTCGCTCGAACTGACGCAGGCGGTCCCCGCCCACCAGCAAGGTGCGCAGGGTCGGGTGCTGATGTTCGCGGCGCAGGGCCTGTTCCGCTACCGGAGTGGGCAGGAAGCTGACCTTCAGTGGCTGTAGCAGCCACCAGTCGAGCAGTTCATCAACATGCTCGTTGGCGATGTGCGCGGGTGGCAGGTGCAGCGTGGCACCGGCGCACAGGGCTGGCCAGACCTCCCAGGCCATGGCGTCGAAACCGAAGCCGGCCACGCTTGAGGTATGCGCATCGGCGTCCAGCGCAAAGGCCTGGCAGTGCCAATGCACCAGGTTGACCAGCGTATGGTGCTCGATCATCACGCCCTTGGGCTGGCCAGTGGAACCGGAGGTGTAAACCACGTAGGCCAGTTGCTGCGCGTGCAGCCCAGGTCGCTGTGGGTTGCTGTCGTGCGCAGCGCAGGTGTTGATCTGATCCAGGTCCAGGCGCGGCACCTCGGCCGGCAGCCCGGTCACCACAATCTCGCTCACAACCAGTGCCGGGAGGCTGTCAGCCAGCAAGTAGGCAATACGCTCGGCTGGGTACCCCGGGTCCACCGGCACATAGGCCGCGCCCGCTTTAAGCACTGCCAGCAACGCAACCACGCGCTCGCTGTTGCGCGGCAGGCACAGCGCCACGCGGTCGCCCACCTGAACGCCGCGTTCGATCAGCTGGTGAGCCAGTTGGTTGGCACGCCGGTTCAGTTCGTCGTAACGCAGCGCCTGGCCATCCTGCAACAGCGCGACCGCGGCCGGTGCAGTGGCAGCGCGGGCCTCGACCATGGCGTGTACGGTCTGCCCCTGCGGGTAAAGCTGAGCGCTGCGGTTGAACCCTTGCAGTACCTGATCACGCTCGGCTGGCGGCAATACCTGCAACCCTTGCAGCGCTGCTGTGGGGGTGTACTCCAGGGCATCGACCAGGCTTGCCAATACCTGTTCGAACTGGACACACAGGCGCGCCGCGCTCCACTCCGGCAGGCTTTGTACCGTAAGGCGCAGCGCGTCGCCCAGGTCGTCGACGCTCACAGTCAGCGGGTAATCGGTGCGCTCCTCGGCACCGACGATATCGATGCCAGCGGCCACCGGGATGACCTCGGCGGCATCACCGGCGTCACTGTGCCGGTAGTTGAGCAGGCTATTGAACAGCGGCGCCGGCGCGGCCACGCCGCTGCAGCGCTGGGCCAAGGCCAGCGAAGCCTGTTCGTGGCCGAGCAAGGCGCTGAGCCTGCGGTGGGTGGCCAGCAGGGCATCACGCACGCTGATTGAGCCCAGGTCGATGCGCAACGGCAGGCTGTTGATGAACATGCCCAGCGCCTGCTCGCTGCCGTCGCCGGTGGTCATGCGGCCTAGCAGCACGCTGCCGAACACCACCTGCTGGCGGCCCGACAGCTGCCCGATCAGGCGGCCGAAGCCCAAGTGCAAGACGCTTGCCGGGCTCACCCCGAGTTGCCGTGCCTGGCTGCGCAGGCGCAGGCACAGCGCAGGCGGCAGGGTCAGGCGTGCTTGTTCCAGTTGCGCATCACCTTTGTCCTGCAGGGCGAAGGCAAGCGTGGGCTCATCGATGTCGCTCAGCATCTCGCGGAAGAAGCGCTCATGGGCGTCCTCATCCAGTGCCTGGCGAGCGGCGGCCAGCACGTTGCGAAACGGCATGGGGGCAGGCAGAAGGTCGGACTGGCCGGCGATGTGCGCCTGGATTTCCCGGCGCACGATATCCAGGGCGGTATGGTCCATCACCACGTGGTGGAACATCAGCAGCGCCACCCACGTCTCGCCCTCGCCTTGCGCGTGCATCAGTTGCATCAGCGGTGCCTGACGCAGGTCGACGCGATACTGGCGCGGGTCGAAGCGCGCGCACAACTCGGCCAGGGCCGTACTGCCCGCCACCGGCACGGCTTCGCGGACCAGCGTCGCTTCTTGCCAGACCACCTGCACCGGTTGGTCGAGGTATTCCCAGTGCAGCGCGGTGCGCAGGATGTCATGGCGCTGGATCACCCACTGCAGCGCCTCGGCGAAGGCTTCCAGGTGGGTTTTGCTGGCGAAGCGCAGTTGCACCTGCGCTAGGTACGGGTCGCCCTCGGTGGCGGACAGGTGCTGGTACAGCATGCCCTGCTGCAGCGGGGCGAGCGGGTAGATGTCCTGAACGTTGGCCGCACCGCCTGGCACACTGGCGACGATGCGGTCGATGGCTTGCTGGTCCAGGGTGACCAGCGGCAGCATGTCGGGGGTAATCCGGAAGGCTGGGCTCAGCCAGTCGTCATCGCGTTCGGCGAGCATCTTCAGCAGCGCCGGCTTGTGCCGTGACAACGCCTCCCACAAGCTGTCGTCCAGGGTATCGTCATCGCCGAGGACGATCAGGTCCTGGTCTTCACGCTGGAGTCGGATCGCATGGGTGGAAAGAGCAGCCATCAGTTCGCTGAAGTGCATCGGTAAACATCCTGCTTTGCCTGGAATGGGAATCGGGTACACGCTAAAGGAACGTGACCGGTCGGTCTGACATGGGAAGCGGGGACAACAGGCGCACGCCTGGGGTGCAGGATCGGCCTTGCCGGGCCGCTCCTGCACTCGCTGCAAACGCAAATGGCAGTAGCCGGTTAGATGCGCCTGCGCTTGCCCAGGCTGGGGATGGTGGTCTGCGGTATGACCACCTCGATGTGCTCAAGCCGGGTGCTGGCGGCCAGCGCGGCCAGGGTCGGCTGGCTGAACAAGGTGCGGGCATCTACATGCAACCCAGCCTGACGCATGCGTGCCACCAGGCTGACCGCCAGCAGTGAATGGCCGCCCAGTTCGAAGAAGTTGTCGTCGCGCCCAACCTGCTCGATCTTCAGCACATCGGTCCAGATCTCGGCCAGCGCTGTTTCCAGCTCGCCGCGCGGGGCTTGGTACTGGCGGCTGATCACCGACTCGGTCCCGGGCGCTGGCAAGGCCTTGCGGTCGACCTTGCCGTTGGTGCTCAACGGCAGCTCGGCCAGGGCGACGAACGCCTGCGGCACCATGTAGTCGGGCATGCGGCCCACCAGGTGGCTGCGCAGCACTTCAAGCGCCGGAGCGCTGCTGCCCTCGCGGCAGGTGAAGTAAGCCACCAGGCGCTCTTCGCGCATCAGCACCACGGCTTGCCCGATGGCCGGATGCGCCGTTAGCGACGCTTCGATCTCTCCAAGTTCAACCCGCAACCCACGCAGCTTGACCTGGAAGTCGTTGCGACCGACAAAATCCAGCTCACCGTCCAGGCGGTAGCGCACCAAGTCGCCGGTGCGGTACAGGCGGTCGCCTTCGACGAACGGGCTGGCGATGAAGCGCTCAGCCTGCAACGCCGGTAGCCCAAGATAACCACGGGCGACGCCGACGCCGCCAATGTGCAACTGGCCCACTGCGCCGAGTGGCACCGGGCGGTCATGCGCATCGAGCACATACAGGCGGGTATTGGCGATCGGCCGGCCAATCGGTGGTGCGATAAGCGGCAGCGGTTCATCGGGCTGCAGAGTCCAGGCGGTGCTGTCTACCGTTGCTTCGGTCGGGCCATAGACGTTGTGCAGGCGCACCGCGGGTAGGCGTTCACGCAGGCGTTGCACCAAGGCCAACGTCAGTTCACCGCCGCCGCAGAAGATGTCGGTCAGGCTGGTGCAACGTTCAACACCCGGTTCTTCAAGAAACTGATGCAGCAGCGCCGGGACGAATTTGATTGTGGTCACCTGCCTGGCCTGCACCAACTGCACCAGGTACGCAGGGTCACGGTGCCCGTCAGGGCGTGCCAGGACCAGGCGCAAACCGGCGGTCAGCGGCCAGAACAGCTCCCAGACCGAACCGTCGAAGGTGAACGGCGCCCGTTGCAGCAAGGCATCGCCCGGGCGTGGCGGGCAGATGCGCGAACCCCAATGCATCAGGTTGCACAGGCCACGGTGTTCGACCATCACCCCCTTCGGGGTGCCAGTGGAGCCCGAGGTGTACATCACATAAGCCAACTGGTCCGGCCCCAGACCCGGCACGTGCGGGTCGGCTGCCGAGCAGGTCTGCCAATCGCCACGGTCAAGGTCGAGTACAGGAACCGGCATTTGCTCGAACAGGCCCAGGGTAGCGCCGTGCACCAGCAGCACCGACGGCGTGCTGTCTTCGAGCATGAAGCGCAGCCGTTCGGCCGGGTAAGCGGGGTCGAGTGGCACGTAGGCGCCGCCTGCCTTGAGCACGCCCAGCAGCGCGACCATCAGTGCAACGCCTCGTTCGACACACACCGCCACCCGTGCGTCTGGCCTTACTCCCTGAGCGATCAGGTGGTGGGCCAGGCGGTTGGCCTGGGCGTTGAGGGCCTGGTAATCGAGGCAGCCGTCCTCGGCCTGCAGCGCGATGGCATGGGGTGTGCGTCGCACCTGAGCCTGGAACAGCGCAGGCAAGGTATGCCTGATCGGGCTTTGCGGGTCTTCGGTGGCGTTGAAGCCATGCATCATGCGGTCCAGTTCGCCGTCAGGCACCGCGCAGAGTGCCTCCAGGCGGGTGCTGCGGCGCTCGGCCAGGGCATTGCCCAGTTGGCGCAAGGTGGTCATCAGGTAGCTCAGCACCCGCTGCGGGCCAATCGCACGCGGTGCGCGCAGGGCGAGCTGGAGCCCGTCGGCATGGTCGTCCACCGTGAGCACCAGGGCATGGCTTTGTACTTCACTGGCTTCGGCCAGCTCCACGCCCGGCAATACCGGGCCGAACGTCACTGCCCCTTGGCGGTAGTTGATCAGGCTGTCGAACAGCGGCGTGCCAGCGGGCAAGCCACTGCACTGCTGGGCGAGGATCAACGGCGCATCTTCATGGCCGAGCAAGGCGGCCAGCCGCGCATGGGTCTCGCTCAGCGCCTGGTCGACCGAGCGGTTCACAAGGCCTATCCGCAAGGGCACGCTGTTGATGAACATGCCCAGCGCACGATCAGCCCCGTGGCCAGCCATGCTGCGGCCCAGCAACACGGTGCCCAGGGTGACCTCATCACGCCCGCCGAGGGCGCCAAGCACCTGAGCCCAGGCCAGGTGTAGCAAGCTGGCGATGCTCGCGCCATGTTGCCGGGCCTGGCTACGCAACAGGCCCGCCAGCGCCGCGTCGATGGCCTGGCTGTGGCTGTGCAGGTCCCGCTCATCGACCGGCTCGCCCCCAAGCCCGGCAATCGGCGTTGGCGGTTCGATGCCTGCCAGTTGCTCGCGGAAGAAGGCTTCGTGCTCGGCCTGGCGCTCGCGGGCAGCGCTCAGCGCAACGTAATTACGATACGGTACAGGCGCCGGCAACTGCTCGCCGCGCCCCGCCATGAAGGCTCCCAGCTCGCCCAACAGCACCTGCAGCGAAACGGCATCGTTGACCAAGTGATGGAAGCGCAGCAAGCCCAACCAACGCCCCTGCTGGGCATCCTCGGCGCAGGCCAGCGCCATCATCGGTGCCTGGCGCAGGTCCAAGGGCCGTTGCTGCGGGTCGAAATGGCTGCGCATTGGCCCGGCAATGCTGCCGTCGTGTGCCGCCCCCGCCCAGTTATCCACTGTCAGCAGCGCCTGGCGCCAGACCACCTGCTGGGGCTGCTCAAGCCCCTCCCATGCCAGGCTGGTGCGCAGGATGTCGTGACGGTCGATCACCTGCTGCAACGCTTCGGTGAAGGCCTGCAACTGCCCGTGGCTGGCAAAGGTAAACAACGCCTGCTGCTGGTACGGGTCGCGTGCATCAGTGACGTGGTGGTAAAGCAGGCCCTGTTGCAGCGGCGCCAGCGGATAGATTTCCTGTACGTTGGCTGCGCCGCCCGGCACCGTGGCAACGATGCGGTCGATGTCGGCTTGCGACAGTTTGCCGAGGGTGAGCATGCCAGGCGTGATGTGCTGGCACCCTGACGGAACGCGGTTGGCCGGTACGCTCGCGGCTTCACCGACCACGGTGCTGGCGGCAAGGCTGGCCAGCGTCGATTGGCCGAACAGCACCTGCACGTCGGCTTGCAGGCCTTGCTGGCGCATGCGCTCGATCAGTTGCACGGCCAACAGCGAGTGGCCGCCCAGCTCGAAAAAGTGATCGTGGCGCCCTACCCGCTCGACCTGCAGCAGTTCGGCCCAGAGCAACGCCAGGCGCTGCTCGAGGTCTCCCTGCGGCGCCTCGTGTTCACGGCGCACCTTGGCGGTTTCGTCCGCTGTCGGTAAGGCACGGCGGTCGAGTTTGCCATTGGCGGTCAATGGCCAGCTGGCCAGGTTGACATAGGCCACCGGCAACAAGGCGACTGGCAGCCGCTCGCGCAGGTGGTCATGCAGCGCCGTGGGCAACACTGCCGCCTCGCCAATGAACCAGGCCTGCAACTGACCTTCGCGCAGCATCACCACACACTCGCGCACCGCCGCATGGCTGCTCAGGGCAGCCTCGATTTCGCCCAACTCCACCCGCACACCGCGGATCTTGACTTGGTCGTCATTGCGCCCGAGGTACTCCAGCGTACCATCGGCCAGCCAGCGCACCAGGTCGCCCGTGCGGTACATGCGCGCGCCGGGCAGCGAGCTGAAGGGGTCGTCGAGAAAGCGCTCGGCAGTCATCTGTGGCCGGTTGAGATAGCCTCGGGCCACGCCCTTGCCGCCCACATACAATTCGCCTGGGGCGCCGATCGGCAGCAGACGACACTGCTCATCAAGCACATACACCTGGGTGTTGGCCACCGGGCCGCCGATATGCAGCGCGCTGCCAGGGGTCACTTCGCCCGACGTCGCGACCACGGTAGCTTCGGTCGGGCCATAGTTGTTGATGACACGGTAGCGCCACTCGCGCGCCAGGCGCCGCAGACGGTCGCCGCCAATCAGCAGGGTCTGCAAGGTTGGGTGCAGCTCGCCCTGTGCGAAGGCGTATTCGGCCACCGGGGTGGGCAGGAAGCTGACATCCAGCGGCTGCGCGCGCCACCAGCAGAGCAAGGCGTCGATGTCTTCAGCACCGTCACGCACCGGCGCCAGGTGCAGGGTCGCGCCACTGCACAGCGCCGGCCAGACCTCCCAGGCCATGGCGTCGAAACCGAAGCCGGCCAGGCTCGACTGGTGGCGCCCGGGGCCCAGGTTGAAGGCATGGCAGTGCCAGTCGACCAGATTGGCCAGCATGTGGTGTTCGACCATCACGCCCTTTGGCTGGCCCGTGGAGCCGGAGGTGTAGATGACATAAGCCAAGTCGCTTGGTTGCGGGTGCACAGGCGCGAGCTGGGCGACGGGTGCCGTGTTCCAGTCCCAGCAGTCCAGCGTAATCTGTGGCAGACCATGGGGCGGAAGGCGGTCCAGCAGCCGCGACTGGGTCAGCACCACAACCGGCGAGCTGTCTTCCAGCAGATAGGCCAGGCGCTCCTGCGGGTGGGCCGGGTCGATCGGTACGTAGGCGGCCCCGGCCTTGAGCACAGCCAGCAGGCCAACCAACGTGTCCAGGCCGCGCTGGGCGACCACCGCTACCCGCTGTTCAGGCTTGGCGCCAAGGGCTGCCAGGTGCAGTGCCAGCGCATCGGCACGTCGATCGAGCTCGCCATAGCTCAGGCGCTGGCCGTCGTGCAGCGCCGCCACTGCGTGTGGCGTGGCGCTGGCCTGGGCCTGGATGCGACGATGGATCAACCCCTCACCTTGTTCAGGCGCTGCTTGCGCGGTTGCATTCCACTGGCGCAGGCGGGCGTGTTCGCGGGCGGTCAGCAGGTCGAACGCCGCGATGCTTTGCTCGGGCTGCTCCAAGCCTTGCTCCAGCACATGCAGCAGGCGCTCAGCCAGCGCCGAAACGTCCTCTTCGCTGAACCAGGCGCGGTTGTGCACCAGGTGCAGGCACGCGCTGTTACGTTGGCTGTTGCACCGCAGGTGGATACTCAAGGGCGTGGGCTCGTGGCCATTGCAGATCATCACCGTGTGGCCGGGCACGTCAGCGAAACGCAGGTCGTTGCCATCCTCCTCGAACGACACCATCAGCTCGAACAGTTGCGGCCGCTCTTCACGCAATGCGCCGAGGTTGCGGTTGAGTTCGCTGAGGGCGAACCGCTGATGGCGAAAGTCCTGCTTGAGCGCATCGCGGATCCCCTGCACCAGCGCCGCAAACGAGCGTTCACGGCCAAAATCCATGCGCAGTGCGCTGACTTGGGTAAACAGCCCAAGGGTTGACTTGAACTGGGCGTTGCCACGGTTGCGCACCGGCAGGCCAACCACCCATTCGTCACGCTGCCAGGTCCGTGCGCTGCACACATGCAGCGCTGCCAACAGCACATGGAATGGCGAGGCCTGCAAGGCGGTGCCCAGGGCCCGCATACGCGCCAGCAAGTGGCTGTCGAAGGGCTGTTCAAGTGCCGCACTGGGCGGCGACAAGTGCTGCGCATTGCGTTCGCGGGGCGCCAGCAAGGCGTCGGGTAACTGCTGATACTTCGCCAGCCAGTAATCGCGGTCGCGGTCATGGCGTGGCGAACCCTGGTACTGCGCATCGTCCTCGATGAACGCGCGGTAGGACGGTGCGCTGTCTGGCAATGCCAGCCCCTGTTCAAGCAAGCGGTAATGCTCGGCAATCTGCTTGAACCACTGGTCCACGCCCCAGCCATCGAGCACCAGGTGATGGGCCTGCACGGCTAACAGATAGCGTTGTTCGCCCAGGCGGATCAATGTCGCCCCCCACAGCGGGCTGGCGTCCAGGCGGTACGGCGTCTGCATCTGTGTTTGCAACAGGCCTTGGGCAGCGCCGAAGGGGTCATCCACACCGCGGACATCATGCTGCACCAACTGCACATCGAGGGATTCGGCGAAGTACTGACGGGCTATCCCACCCTGGCCCGCTTGCATCACCAGCACTGAGCGCAGGCCATCATGCTGGGCGACCAAGTGCGCCAGTGCCCGGCTCAGGCGCTCGGCATCCACCCCGCCGGCCAGTTCGACGTAGGCGCCGATGTTGTACAGCGGCGAGTCGCCGTGGCTGATCTGATCCAGCCAGATGTCGCGCTGGGCAACGGTCAGGGCAAAGGTTTGGGCGGCAGGCATGATTCGGCAGGTCCTTCTGGTTGATCATCCGCGGATTCAAGCACTCCACTTTCAGACTGTATGGCCCCCGAAACCCGGACACGCATCCGCGCTGTCGCTGGTTGCTGAAAAACATGTAGGACATTCGCCACAGCGGCTGCCCGGCTTGGCCTACGCCAGGGGTAATCGGTAGAGATCAGGCGTTGATCGCCACGATTACGACGTCAATTTGCTGGCCTACCCGCTCATGCGCAGCGTCAGCGCTGTGAGTCAGCTGACCCGCTGATCCGCAATCGGTGGCACCTTCTGTCCCTGTTTTCCATTACAGACGCTCCTCCCAGGCCGCGCTTGAATACCGCCACAACCCGCTCCTTACCCGGAGGACTCCCCTGCGCCACCACCGGCCGTAACGCTTTGGATCAAGGATGATGACCCTATGAAGCTTACCGACAGCCTCGTACACCTCCCCGACCCCCAACTGTATCTGCAACTGGGTGAACTGATCGCCAGTACCGGCGCCGAAGGCTTTGCCGAACAGATGTTGCACCTGGTCGATGCCCAAGTGCCGATCCACAGGCTCGAGCTCAGCGAATGGACCCTCGACCCACGCGGGGCCAGCATCAGCCGCATCAGGGTACTCGGCAGCGCCGGCCCAGCACCCGAACTGCCCGCCATCGACCCTCTGCACCACCCACTGCTGCAGAGCATCATGCAGATGGACGACCCGCTGTTGATCGAGTTCAAGGCCCCCCCGGTCACTGCCCACCAGCGCCACAGTGCCCACCAGTGCAACCTGGTGTCTTGCAGCGGTGCCCGGCGCTGGGTCATTTGCTTTCATCGCCTGCCCAGCCAGCGTGGCTTTTCATTGGGCGAGTTGTCGCAGTTGAAAAGCCTGTCCGACACCTTGCTGCCCCTGGCGGAACACCACGGCCAGTTGTTCCACCAAAGGGCTGCGCGACATATCGGGTCGCCGCTGTGCGATCTGCAGGCAGGCACGCTACGGCAGTCCTTTGGCAAACGACTGATCCAGGCAGACGTGCGGCTTTCGACGCGTGAGCAGGAAGTCTGCCTAGGCCTGCTGACCGGCGGAACGGTGCCAGAAATGGCTCAACGGCTGAACGTGAAGAACAGCTCGATCGAAACCTACCTCAAGCGCGCCACCGCCAAGCTGGGGGTCAGTGGCCGCCATGGCTTGACCAAATGGATGGCCGGCGCCTGACCCTGCGAGACCCTCTGATGCCCCGATTCAACCTTCTCCTGTGCGCTGCGCTGTTGTGCGGCTGCTCGTTGGCCCCTGACTACCAGCGCCCAGGCCTACCCGTCGCCCTCCACTACCCGCAAGGGCCGGCCTACCCCGGCGATGTGCACAAGCACCCGGCCGTCGAGGACTGGCGCCAGGTGTTCCACGACCCAGCGCTGCGCCAACTGATCGACAGCGCCCTGGCCAATAACCGCGACCTGCGCAGCGCGGCGCTCAATGTCCAAGCCTACCGCGCCCAATACCGCATTCAGCGCGCCGAGCTGCTGCCAAAGGTCTCGGCCAATGGCCAGGGCCAACGCGAGTACCTGCCGCGGCGCATGACCGGTGCCGATCAGGGCATGATCCGTTCCACCTCGGCGGCGACGCTCGGCGTGAGTGCTTATGAGCTGGACCTGTTCGGTCGCTTGCGCAGCCTCAGTGACCAGGCGCTGCTGACCTACCTGGCCAGCGACCAGGCCCGCCGCAGCACCCAATTGAGCCTGATAGCCAGTGTCGCCAGCGTGTACCTGACCTGGCGTGCCGACCAGGAACTGCTGCTACTGGCCAACCAAACCCTGGCTGCAGACGAGCGCAGCCTGCGCCTGACCGCCAACCAGCGCCGCGCCGGCACGGTGTCGGCCCTGGACCAGATCCAGGCGCGGACCAGCGTCGACAGTACCCGCGCGGCCGTCGCCCGCTACAAACGCCAAGTCGCCCAAGACCTCAACCAACTGACGTTACTGGTGGGCGCCCCTGTGGCCGACGACCTCGGCGCCTTGCCGCTGGCCGACGAACAAATCGCCGGCTTGCAGGCCGGACTGCCGTCAGACCTGCTGCAACGGCGCCCGGACATCCTCCAGGCCGAGTATCAGCTGCGCGCCGCCAACGCCGATATTGGCGCCGCCCGTGCGGCATTCTTCCCGAGCATCAGCCTGACCGCCAATGCCGGCAGTACCAGCCCAGCGCTCGGCGGGCTGTTCGACGCAGGATCAGGGACCTGGTTGTTCCAGCCACAGATCAACCTGCCGATCTTCACCGCCGGCAGCCTGCGCGCCAGCCTGGACTATGCCAAGTTGCAGAAGGACATTCAGGTGGCGCAATACGAAAAAGCAATCCAGGGCGCTTTCCAGGAAGTGGCAGACGGCTTGGCGGCGCGAGCGACTTATCAGCGGCAGTTGCAGGCACAGCGCGACTTGGTGACCTCTAGCCAGCGTTACTACAACCTTGCTGAACACCGCTACCGGATCGGCGTGGACAGCAGCCTGACCTTTCTCGATGCGCAACGCTCGTTATTCAGTGCCCAGCAGGGGTTGATCAATGACCGCCTGGCGCAGTTGGTGGCAGAGGTGAATCTGTATGCGGCGTTGGGAGGTGGGTGGCGAGAGAACTTGGACTTGCGGGGGGCTTCGGCTGTGAGGGCGAACTAAGCGGCGCTGGCGGTGCGTACGTGGGTCTTAGACTAAATAGGCCGCGTTTTGTTGTTCCAAGGACAATGCGACTCAAGAAATCGGGAGCACATCCAGAGTGGATAGAGTGGATGCAGAGCGGCTCAGGGTAACGCAGTGGCGACAGTGCGCATGCAAACAGCCCAGCGCGAGGCTGGGCTATGGCGTTTCAGCCTACACGGTCTACAGGCAGAGGCCGCAAGGATCTTTACCAGGAACGAAAACAAAGGGCGCTACCACTTCAATCTCGCCGTTTTCCAACACCCATGAAGGGGGGGCAGGCATAGGCGATGCATCTGTGACAATCTGCTGCGCGACTGCGAGAAAAAAAGGTGAACCTGAGTGCTCAGTTATTCTTTGTCGCAACAGATTGCCCTTGGCATCGAGGACAAAAGCAACCTTGACGATTCCGCGTAAATTTCGAACACGCGCCTCTTCCGGGAACGTCTTGAATAGAGCAATTTGGTGTAGTACCTGGCTTACCCACAGGTTTTGCTCGGCCTGCTCCTGTGGGCTCGGCCCGCTTTGGCACCCTGCGAGTACGGCCACCATCAAGGCTAGAGCTGGTATCAAGTTGCGCATGCGTTCTCATTTTCCCTAAAAGTCACAGAGTAACTCTGCTCCAAGTGTTGCGAGCGTCCGGTGAACCCACCTCGTGTAAGGCAGGCCGGCCCCAGTGTAACGTGATAGCAATCGCAGGATCCCACTTGACCGAGCCCACGCAGGCAAATCATTACATCCTCCAGCGCGCTCTGCTGCGGAGTGACCCATGCGGGTAAACGAGTGACCACGTCGATGCTACGCCACAGTTGGGATGACGCGCGCGCGGAGGCAGTCAGGAGGCGACCGAAGCGGGGGCTATATTCGGATTCAGCTCGGTTTCGGTACCGCCACCCTGGAAGCGCTGAATCCTGGCTTGGCGCTCAACTGGCGGCGCAGCAGATCGATTTCCTTGAAGTCCCCGGCACTCTTACCGTCCTTGAGGATCAGCTGCACGAGTCGGGCTTCCAGGGCGCCGCCGATGCGCTCTACGTTGTCTGCCCGGTCCCACTCGTCTCGGGCCTTCCAGCTGTGGACGGTCTTCTCCTTCTCGTCCAGGTAATCGGCAATATCAGTGATGCGCCAACCGGTCCAGTACAGGAACTTGGCGTGTCGGCGCTAGTCGGTGGTCGGTTGGGCTGTAGTGTTCATGGCGCCGATGCTGACGCTCACGCGCGCGCTGCCCCACTGGCGCACCCTGTAGCCCACCCTCCTACAAAGCCGCCGCGTTGCCGTACAGCAGCGCTTTGCGGACCATGCCCTCATCGCTAGGCACAACGCCACTGCACTGAGGACAGCCCGAATGGCCGCAAGCACCGCACCCGCCAAGAAACTTCGTTCCGACTGGTTCCGCATCCCAATCAGTGCTGCTCCGTTTTCCGGCGGTGTCATTGGCCTGCTGGGCGTCGAGTTCACCCGCGCCACCGCGAAGAAGTTCTTCACACGCAAAGAGGGAACCGCATGACCACACTTCGACACGGCGATCGCTCACAGGCTGTTCGCGAGCTGCAGCGCCTGCTCAACGCCAACGGCGCCGAATTGGACGCCGACGGTGCCTTTGGCGATGCAACCGAGGCGGCAGTCCGGACCTACCAGGGGAAGGTCGGGCTCGTCTCCGACGGCAAAGCCGGCCCGAAGACCATGGCCAGTCTGCAAGGCCTGGACATACGCAAGCTCCTCAAACATTCGGATCTGCTGCAGGCCTCCGCTCGCCTCGGCGTGCCGGTCGCGGCTGTGTACGCCTTGAACGAAGTTGAATCGAAGGGCCGCGGCTTCCTGGACAATGGAAAGCCGGTGATCCTCTTTGAGCGCCACGTCATGTACAAGCGTCTGCAACTGGCTGGTTCGCCGGGCGATGACCAGGAGCAGTTGCTCCACCGCGCCGATCTGCTGGCCAAGCAGGCGCCGAACCTGGTCAATCCAAAAGCCGGCGGCTACATCGGCGGAAGCGCCGAGCATCAGCGCCTTGCTCAGGCCCGGCAGCTGGATGAAGTAGCGGCACTGGAGTCCGCGAGCTGGGGTGGCTTCCAGGTAATGGGCTACCACTGGCAGCGTCTGGGTTACTCCAGCGTGCATGATTTTGTCGACGCAATGATCCGCAGTGAAGCAGACCACCTGGAAGCCTTCGTCCGCTACATCGAAGCCGACGCCAATCTGCTCAAAGCCTTGAAAGCCCAGAAGTGGGCAACGGTAGCCAAGCTCTACAACGGCCCGGACTACCAGCGGAACCTGTACGACGTGAAGCTGGAGCGCGCTTTCGAGCGGCACCAGAACCGCGCTTTGGTGGCGGCATGAGCGAGCGAGGGCAGAAACATCGCTTCCCATATCGAGAACTTATCCAGCGCATGACGAGCCTGTCACCAACTGGGGGATGCAGGGCTGTGCTTCTGCCGGCGGGGACTGACATCGAGGAATGTCAGAAGATCGCCGACGCACTAAAACAGGTGATGCCTACCCCGCCATTGGTGATCTGCGGCGATCTGCAGGCTCTCGATGAAGCAGACATGAACGCAGCCGGCTGGTATCGAAAATGATTGGCTTGCGCGAAGGGCTGTTGGCCGGAGCTTTGTTTGCTGCGGTTTCGGCTGGCCTGTGGGGGTGGGGCCAGCAGGTCTTGCTAGGGACTGAGAAGGGAAAATCAAAGGCCCTCCAGGACCAACTCACCACAGCCCAGGGCGAAGCCCGCGACAACCTGGCCGCTGCCAACACATTGAAAACCACCCTGGAGCGTGAACGCGAGAGCCAAGCCAAGCTGCTGCTGATACAGGGCGAGCTCCGCGCAGGGCTGGCGAACCGCGAAAGCCAGATCGAGGACCTCAAGAATGAGAACGAAGAACTTCGCAACTGGGCTGGTCAGCCTATTCCTGGTGCTGCTCGCCGGCTGCGGCAGCGTCCTGCGATCACCGGAGCCGCCGCCTACCGTCAGTGGCTGTCCCGTGGTGGTCCCTTGCCAACTGCCGGCGACGAAGCCAGCCCGGAACGGCCATCTACTGACTGATCAAGAGCGTACCGAGCTGGCCTGGGCCGAATGCGCTGCCCAAGTCGACGCGGTATTCCAGTACCAGGTGACCCATGAACAAACCCGATAGTCTTCGTGACCTCCTGCTGCAGGCCGTGCCCGGGCTGAGGAAAAACCCCGAGCGTCCGTTGATGTTCATTGATCAAGGCAAGGTCCGCTGCGCGGCGGCTGCGAGTCTGTCGTTCGAATACAGCTACACCCTGCAGATGATCTTGACCGACTTCGACGGGCACACTGACAGTGTGATGATCCCAATCCTAGACTGGCTGCGGGTCAATCAATCCGAATTGCTCGTAAACACGGACAAGTCTGCCGAGGGTCTCAAGTTTGAGGCCGATATGCTTGACCGCAGTAAGGTGGATCTCAGCCTCACCCTGCCATTAACTGAGCGCGTGATCGTGACTCGCAGAGGTGGCGGCGGCTTTTGATGTCGCGCACGCCGCCGAGCCCCAATACGAGGGCTACGCCGAGCAGGGGTCTGTCACTCTATTTGCGGATGGCGAACCGATCACCACCTGACATCGACGGCGATGATCTTCAAGCACTACGCGAAGTGGATCAGCGAGGACGGCCCTGATGTGGTGGGGTTGTTGAATCAGACGCTCAGGTTGACCTGAGCGCACAAAAAAGGGGCCGCAAGGGCCCCTTTCTTCTGCCTGTCATTCCCAAAGTGTTCCCAAAACGCTCCCATTTGCGGGTTCAGCGGTGGCGAACATCAATGAAATCAAGCACTTGTGTGGCGGAAGCGTAGAGATTCGAACTCTAGGATAGTTGCCCATCGACGGTTTTCAAGACCGTTGCCTTAAACCACTCGGCCACGCTTCCGGATACAGCGGGCGCCATAATACCGTAATGAAACACGCTGTCAAACTCTCTGTGTCGCGGCCTGCGGTGGCTCTGGTATGCTCTCAGCATCCATAGGTTTCTACCCACAGGAGTGTCGCCATGCGCGAACAGGATTATGCCCTACAACACGGCCAGCAGGCCGAGCAGCTGGAGGTCAGCAAGGTCCTGCGTAACACCTACAGCTTGCTGGCGCTTACCCTCGCATTCAGCGGTCTAATGGCGTTCGTTGCGCAGCAGATGCGTGTCGGCTACCCGAACATCTTCGTGGTGCTGATCGGCTTCTACGGCCTGTTCTTCCTCACTGCCAAACTGCGTGACTCGGTCTGGGGCCTGGTCTCGACCTTCGCTTTGACCGGCTTCATGGGCTTCATCCTTGGCCCGATCCTCAACCGCTACCTCGGCATGGCCGGTGGTGCGGAAGTGGTCAGCTCGGCATTTGCCATGACTGCACTGGTGTTTGGTGGTCTGTCGGCCTACGTGCTGATCAGCCGTAAAGACATGAGCTTCCTCAGCGGTTTCATCACTGCTGGCTTCTTCGTCCTGCTGGGCGCGGTGGTTGCGAGCTTCTTCTTCCAGATCAGCGGCCTGCAGCTGGCGATCAGCGCTGGTTTCGTGCTGTTCTCGTCGGTCTGCATTCTGTTCCAGACCAGCGCGATCATTCACGGCGGCGAGCGCAACTACATCATGGCGACCATCAGCCTGTATGTATCGATCTACAACCTGTTCATCAGCCTGTTGCAGCTGTTCGGCATCATGGGTCGTGATGACTGATCGTTGATTGACCGGTAACGCAAAAAAGCCCGCTTCGGCGGGCTTTTTTGTGGGCGACGTTTGGCGGTGGCCGACATTACCAGCCGTATCCAGCCAGACGCTGGGCTGAACCGCTGCATTTAGGCTACCCGAATCAGCCAGCGGCCCTTAGAATGCGCTCCTTTTTTCTTCCGGGGCAGCTACCCATGAGTTCGATCGAACAAGGGCCCGGCGCGGCAGCGCCTGACAATGAACTGGTCCTTGACCTGGAGGACAAGCCACGGCCGCTGATTGCCATGCTCGCTGCCCTGCAGCATCTGCTGGCGATCATCGTGCCGATCGTTACCCCGGGCCTGCTGATCTGTCAGGCGCTGGGCGTTTCAGCGCGGGATACCAATCTTATCGTATCCATGTCGCTGGTGATTTCGGGGATTGCCACCTTTGTTCAGTGTCGGCGCT
Organism: Pseudomonas sp. EZ-C24; assembly: GCF_014525325.1. Lineage (NCBI taxonomy): Bacteria > Pseudomonadati > Pseudomonadota > Gammaproteobacteria > Pseudomonadales > Pseudomonadaceae > Pseudomonas > Pseudomonas sp. EZ-C24. The sequence continues at coordinate 1,141,737 of NZ_JACDIU010000014.1, forward strand.
TCGGGCCGTTTGGTGCGGGGCTGTTGATCGTACAGGGCACCAGTTTCAACTTTGTCGGGCCGTTGATTGCCGGTGGTGCATTGATGGTCAAGCAAGGCACGCCGGTTGAGGGTGTGATGGCGGCGATCTTTGGTGTGGTGATTGCCGGCTCCTTCGTCGAGATGGGCGTGTCGCGCATTCTGCCGTTCATCAAACGCCTGATCAGCCCGCTGGTGACCGGCATCGTGGTGCTGATGATCGGTCTGACCTTGATCAAGGTCGGCTTGATCAGCATGGGCGGTGGCTTCACGGCAATGGCCAATGGCACTTTTGCCAACGGCGAAAATCTGCTGCTGTCGGGCGTGGTGCTGGCGATCATCGTGCTGCTCAACCGCATCCCGGTGGTGTGGATGCGCAGTTGCGCCATCGTCATCGCGCTGGCGGCGGGCTATGCCCTGGCCGGTTACATGGGCCGGCTGGACTTTACCGGAATGCATGAGGCGGCACTGTTCCAGGTACCGACGCCGTTGCACTTTGGCCTGAGTTTCTCGTGGGCGTTGTTCATTCCGATGCTGGTGATCTATCTGGTGACGTCGCTGGAAGCCATAGGTGACGTAACGGCGACCAGCAAGGTTTCGCGTGAGCCGGTCGAAGGCCCGGTTTGGATGCAGCGGATCAAGGGTGGCGTGCTGGTCAACGGCGCCAACTCGCTGCTGGCTGGGGTGTTCAATACCTTCCCGAGTTCGATCTTTGCGCAGAACAATGGCGTGATTCAGCTGACCGGGATTGCCAGCCGCCACATTGGTATCTGGATCGCTGCCATGCTGGTATTGCTGGGTTTGTTCCCGAGCGTTGCCGGGGTGATTCAGGCAGTGCCGGAGCCGGTGCTCGGTGGCGCAGCGATGGTGATGTTTGGCGCCGTTGCTGCTTCGGGGATCAATATCCTCGCCAGCACGCGGCTGGACCGGCGTGCCCTGCTGATCATCGCGGTATCGCTGGCCTTGGGCCTGGGCGTGGCGCAGGTGCCGGAGTTTCTTGCGCACATGCCGTCGGCGCTGCGTAACGTGCTGGAATCGGGCGTGGCCACCGGTGGCATCTGCGCGCTGGTACTGAACTGGTTCTTGCCCGAGAGCAAGGCGCAACAGTGAGCATTGCCCCGCCGGTAGCGGTGGCGGGGTTGTTTTGCTTTATCATGGTCGGATCACGTTGCAAGAGCCTCCCATGAAATTCGCCATCGCGGTTTTTTCCCCGGCCCATGCGCCCTCCTCGCGTCGCGCCCTGCGCTTCGCCGAGGCGACGCTGGCCGGCGGGCATCAGATTGCCCGCCTGTTCTTCTATCAGGACGGGGTGCACAGCGCCTCGGCCAACGTTGTCACGCCGCAGGATGAACTGGATGTGGCTGCGCAGTGGCGTGCGTTCATCGAAGGCAACCAGCTCGACGCGGTGGTGTGCATCGCTGCCGCCCTGCGCCGCGGCGTGCTGGATGCGACCGAAGCCAACCGCTACCAGCGCCCTGCCGTGAACCTGCCGGCACCCTGGGAGCTGTCGGGGCTGGGCCAGTTGCACGAGGCGGCGCAGGTTGCCGACCGTCTAGTCTGTTTTGGAGGCGATTGAAGTGGCCAAATCCTTGTTGATCATCAGCCGCCAGGCACCGTGGAGCGGCCCGTCCGCACGCGAAGCGCTGGACATCGCCCTGGCTGGCGGCGCCTTTGATCTGCCGCTGGGCATGCTGTTCATGGATGACGGCGTGTTCCAGCTCGCCGCTGCCCAGCAGCCGGCCTCGCTGCAGCTCAAAGACCTCGCCGCCAACCTGCAGGCGCTGCCGATGTTTGGCGTAGAAGAGCTGTTCGTCTGTGCCCACAGTGTGGCTGAACGCGGCCTGGACCCGGCCAGCCTGAGCTTGCCGGTCGAGCTGCTGGATGATGCAGCGCTGGCGGCATTGATTGGCCGTTATGACCAGGTGGTAACGCTCTGATGACGACCCTGCATGTACTCAGCCATTCGCCCTTTGGCGACAATCGCCTGGCCAGCTGCCTGCGTTTGCTCGGCGCCAACGACGCCATCCTGCTCTGCGGCGATGCGGTTTACGCACTGCGCGCAGGCACCGCGCCGCAGCAACTGTTGCAAACGGCACGGTTGCAGCACCGCCTGTTCGCCCTCGCTGAGGATGTCCAGGCGCGTGCCATCGACAGCACCTTGGCCGAAGCGGTGGACTACCCCGCCTTCGTCGAGCTGTCGTTGCGCTTCGACAAAGTGAACAGCTGGCTATGAACGCATTGACTGTCGGCGAGCATCACATCGCCCTGGACAAGGACGGCTTTCTGCTCGACCTGCAAGACTGGTCCCCCGCCGTCGCCGAGGCTCTGGCCGAGCGCGAAGGTATCGCGCTCAGCCCCGAGCACTGGGAAGTGCTCGAGGTGCTGCGTGGGTTTTACCAGGAATACCAGCTGTCACCGGCCACGCGCCCGCTGATCAAGTACACCGCGCTCAAGCTGGGCGTGGAAAAAGGCAACAGCCCGCACCTCAATCGCCTGTTCAATGGCACTCCCGCCAAACTTGCCGCCAAGCTGGCGGGCCTGCCCAAGCCGACCAATTGCATATGACCGAGCAACTCCCCGAACCGCGCCCGCTGACCCTGCATACCCCTGCCGAGCACCCGTTCGCCGAATTCGTGCGCATCCTCGGCAAAGGCAAGCGCGGCGCCCGCGGCCTGAGCCGTGAAGAAGCCCGTGCGGCGATGACCTTGCTGCTTGAAGGCAAGGTCGAGGACACCCAACTGGGTGCCTTTCTCATGCTGCTGCGGCACAAGGAAGAAAGCGCTGAGGAGCTCGCCGGCTTCACCGAAGCCCTGCGCGCGCAACTGCAAGCCCCGCAGATCGCGGTCGACCTGGACTGGCCGAGCTATGCCGGCAAGAAGCGTCACCTGCCGTGGTACCTGCTGGCCGCCAAGTGCCTGGCAGGCAATGGCGTGCGCATCATGCTCCACGGTGGCGGCGCGCATACCGCCGGGCGTATGTATACCGAGCAGGTGCTGGACCTGCTGGAGATTCCGCTGTGCCGCGACTGGGCATCACTCGCGCGCGCCTTGGACGAGCAACAGTTGGCGTTCTTCCCACTGCAGGACTGGGCGCCGCAGTTGCAGCGCATGATCGACTTGCGCAACACCCTTGGCCTGCGTTCGCCGATCCACTCACTGGCACGGGTGCTTAACCCACTGGCGGCGCGCTGCGGCCTGCAGAGTATCTTCCACCCGGGTTATCAGGCCGTGCACCGTGAAGCCAGCCGCTTGCTTGGCGATCACGTGATTGTGGTCAAGGGCGATGGTGGTGAGATCGAGATCAACCCGGACGTGGCCAGCCACCTGTACGGCACCAGCGGCGGCGAGAACTGGGACGAAGAATGGCCCGCCATGAGCGCCCAGCGCCATGTCAAACCGGCCTCCCTGCAACCCGAGCATCTGCTGGCGGTCTGGCGCGGCGAGGCGCAGGACAGCTATGGCGAAATGGCCGTGGTCGCCACCATGGCGCTGGCCCTGCGTGGTCTGGGTAAGGATCGCGATCAGGCCTTTGCCGACGCGCAGCGATTGTGGGCGGATCGCAACAAGATCGACTAATTCGATAGATCCCACGCAGTCTTTGCGCTATTTATTCGAACGCTAGTCCCTAGACTGGGCTCCAAGACAAATCACTTTTGTACAAGGAGCTCGGCATGGGCCTTTTGATTGACGGTCGCTGGCATGACCAGTGGTACCAGACCAGCAAGGACGGCGCGTTTCAGCGCGAGAACGCACAACGGCGCAATCAGCTGCCCAAGGCCGAAGCCGGTCGCTATCACCTGTATGTGTCGCTGGCCTGCCCGTGGGCGCATCGCACGCTTATCGTCCGCGCGCTCAAAGGCCTTGAGCCGTTGATCGATGTCTCGGTGGTGAGCTGGCTGATGGGCGAGCACGGCTGGACCTTCGATCAGCAGCAAGGCTCCAGCGGTGATCACCTCGATGGCCTGCAGTACATGCACCAGCGCTACACTCGCGACGACCCCAACTATACCGGTCGCGTCACGGTGCCGGTGCTGTGGGACAAGCAGGAACAACGCATCGTCAACAACGAGTCAGCCGAGATCATCCGCATCTTCAACAGCGCCTTCAATGCGCTGACCGGCAACCACCTCGACCTCTATCCCGAAGCGCTGCGCCCTACCATCGATGCGCTCAACGAGCGGATCTACCCGGCCATCAACAATGGTGTCTACCGGGCGGGCTTCGCAACTTCGCAGGAAGCCTACGAAACCGCGTTCGATGAGGTGTTCAACGAACTGGAGCATCTCGAGCAGCTACTGAGTGGCCAACGCTACCTGGCGGGCGAGTACCTGACCGAAGCCGACGTGCGCCTGTTCACCACGCTGGTGCGCTTCGATGCGGTGTATCACGGCCACTTCAAGTGCAACCTGCGCCGCCTCAGCGATTACTCGAACCTGTCCAACTGGCTGCGCGAGCTGTATCAGTGGCCGGGCGTGGCCGAAACGGTAAACATGGAGCACATCCAGAAGCACTACTACCTCAGCCACAAAACCATCAACCCCAACGGCATTGTGCCCAAAGGCCCGCTGCAGGACTTCAATGCAGCGCATGATCGTCAGCGTCTGCCAGGTAGAGGTATCTACCAAGGCGTTTGAACCGAGCCTGCCACCGCGGTGGCAGATCAGCAAAGGTCAGTCGCGCATGAAGCCGCCGTCCACGTCCATGATCTCGCCGGTAACAAAGCCCGCCTCGACCGACGCCAGAAAGCACACCGCGGCAGCAATATCCCGCGGCGTACCCGCCCGGCCCAAGGGCATCTGCGCCAGCACCTGAGCGCGTGCCTGCGGTGCCAGCGCAGTAGTCATTTCAGTGTCGGTGAGCGCCGGTGAGACTGCATTGACTGTGATATCGAAAGGCCCGGCCTCGCGCGCCAGACCTTTGGTCAGTGCGATCACCGCGCCCTTGGCGGCGGCATAGCAGCTGTTGCCCAGCAACCCTCCTCCACGCTTGCCAGCCACCGAAGCGATATTGATGATGCGCCCGCAGCGGCGGTCCATCATGCCCGGCAGCACCGCCTTGGCGCAGAAGAACACACTGTTGAGGTCGATCGCCATGACCCGGTTCCACTCTGCCGTGGTCAGCTCCAGCAGCGGTACGGTGGAGACGATGCCGGCATTGTTGACCAGGATATCGACCGGCCCAAGCAGCCGCTCGACCTCATCGACCATCGCCAGCACCTGCTCCTCCTGAGCCACGTCCACGGCCACGCCGATGGCCTGAATGCCCTGCGCACGCAGTGCTTCGGCAGCTCGTTCGGCTGCAATCGGATCAAGGTCGGCCAGGGCCGCCTGGGCCCCGCAATGACCAAGCGCGACGGCAATCGCATGGCCGATACCGCGGGCGGCACCGGTCACCAAAGCGGTGCGGCCAGCGAGGCTGAAGTTCATCGGGGCGTAGGCGGCAGCTGTACTCATTATTGTTATGTCCTTGATGAAGGGCGAACTCGGGCTCACCCCCTGCGCAGCAAGGGGTGTTCAAGCAAAGAGGATCAGGTGGAATGCGGCTCAGGCGCGGCGGCAGGCGTCCAGCGCCAGCTGTTCCTTGAGCGGCGGGATATCCAGCCGACGCAGTACCCGGTACAGCGAGGGCCGGCAGATGCCCAGTTCGCGTGCGGCCGCCGACATGTTCCAACGGCAGGTCTGCAGCACTTCCAGCACATCGGCGCGCTCGTCACCGGCGCGGCTCGGGCGGATCGGTGTCACGTTCGGCACCACCACGCGCACTGGTGCGCTAGCGGCCGGCAGCTGGGCGATAAAGTCCACTGGCAGGTCGGCGCGGGTGATCCGCGCGCCTTCCATCACCGCACAGGCATAGCGAATCACCGCACGCATCTGGCGCAGGTTGCCCGGCCAGGCGTGGGTCAACAGCAGCGACCAGACCTCGGCGCTGATCACCTGGCGTGGATCACACCCCGGCAGTTCATGGGCGACCATGTTGCACAGCAGTTCGCCGCGGTCAGTGCGCTCGCGCAGCGGCGGCAGTTCGACCACGCCGGTGGCGATGCGATAGAACAGGTCTTCACGGAAACTGCCGTCGGCTACCCGCGCCGACAAGTCCTGGTGGGTGGCGCAGACCAGGGCAAAGTTGACCGGTACGCTGCGTTCGGCACCCAGCGGGGTCACCTCACGTTCGGCGATTACCCGCAGCAGGCGAGTCTGCTGCTCGTAAGGCATGTCGCCGATCTCGTCGAGAAACAAGGTGCCGCCATCCGCCTGCTGCACCTTACCCTTCTTGCCGCCGGGCAATGCCCCGGAAAACGCACCACGGCTGTAGCCGAACAGCTCGCTCTCGATCAGCGTCTCCGGGATCGAGGCACAGTTGAGCGCCACCATCTGTGCGGCGCGACGTTGACTGTGGGCATGCAGGGCGCGGGCGAGGATCTCTTTGCCGGTGCCGGTTTCACCGCGGATCAATACCGCGATGCCGCGCTCCATCAAGCGCAGCGCCCGGCGAAACGCCTGGCGCACTTGCGGGTCACTGTCGTGGGCGATATCGGTTTCGGCAACTTCGGCGTGGCAAACAGCAGGGTCGGTCAGGGAATGCATCAGCGTCACCTTTTATTGTTCTATAGCTTGTGACTATGTCGGCGGGCGACGCTTGTGGCGTGGCCGGGGCCGATGGGGTGTGGCCTGATCACATTAGGTAGGCAGACTTATATTTTCCAATACATAATCAAGCATCCACTGATACCTTTGCGAGCATCATGATCGAACTTCGCCATCTGCAGTACTTCCGCACCCTGGCCGAGACCCTGCACTTCGGCCGCGCCGCCGAGCGCCTGCATATCTCCCAGCCGCCGCTGTCGCGGCAGATTGCCCTGCTGGAAGAGGAACTTGGGGTGAAGCTGTTCGACCGATCACGGCGGAGGGTCGAGCTGACCGAGGCCGGGCAGCGCTTTTACCTGGATACCGGCACGGTGTTCGCCGCCTTCGAGCAGGCCAAGCGTAACGCCCTGGCAGCGGCACGCGGCGCTGCGGGCGAGTTGTCGGTGGGGTTCATGATGTCGACCGCCTACAGCATCACCCCGGCCATCACCCGCCGGTATGCTGCGTTGTTCCCGCAGGTCAATCTGAAGCTGACCGAGACCCTGCCGCTGGACCTGGCACAGGACATCAGCAGCGGCCACAAAGACGTCGCCATCATGTACCGACCGCAGGACTGCAGCGGGCTGGAGACGGTCACGCTGTACCGCGAAGAGATGACCCTGGTGCTGCCACCCGGCCACCGCCTGATGCAGCAGGAGCTGATCGAGCCGCAATCATTGGCGGGCGAGCCGTTCATCATCGTGCCGCGGCGAATCGCCCCGGCGCTGCATGACATGATCTGCAACTACTGCCTGCAACACGGCGTGACGCCCAACATCGGCATGGAGATCAACCTGCAGCAGACCATCGTCAACTTAGTTGGCGAAGGCCTGGGCGTGGCCATCGTGCCGCGCTCGATGCGCAACATGCGCCTGGCCACCACCAGCTTCAAGCCGCTGCGCGATGCACCGGTGATCGAAGTGGTAGCGGTATGGAAGGCAGACAACCACAACCCGTGCATTGCCACCTTCGTCGAGGCGGCGCTGCAGGCCGGCGAGCAGGCTACGCGCGAGGACCACGCGCAGCGGCTGCTGGAGGGATAACACTCAGATTTCGAGGATGCCCGAGGCCATGAACCCGCCGTCCACCGGGATCACATGGCCACTGATGTAGGAGGCATCCTCGGACGCAAGAAACGCCACCGCACCAGCCATCTCCGCCGGCGTGCCATAGCGGCGCAGCGGCACCGCGCGGGCATACGACTCACGGGTGGCCGCCGAATGCAGCGCCTGGGTCAGCGGCGTATCCACCGGCCCTGGCGCGATGCCGTTGACAGTGATGCCGTGCTCGGCCAGCTCCACGGCCATCTGCCGGGTCAGGCCGATCACCGCCGCCTTCGACGTGCCATAGGCGGTACGGCCCATGCTGGCGCGCATGCCGCTGATCGAGGCGACGTTGACGATCCGCCCCCAGCCCCGTTCGCGCATCAGCTGCGCGGCGTGCTGGCTGCAGAGCAAGGTGCCGGTCAGGTTGATATTCATCAGGCGCTGCCAGCCTTCAAGCTCGGTATCGAGAAACGCCTGGGTGCGCGCCACGCCGGCATTGTTGACCAGCACATCGCAGCGGCCGAAGCGCTCGCGCAGCGCGGCGAACAATGCCCTGATCGACTGCGCATCACCGACATCGATGGCCATCGCCTGGGCCTCGATGCCCTGCACCCGCAGCCCGGCGACCATCTCCTCTGCCGCCGCCAGGTTGATATCGGCCACCACTACCGTGTGGCCATCGTGGCCGAGGCGCTCGGCAATGGCAGCGCCGATGCCCATGGCAGCCCCGGTCACCACGGCCACCCGACCATAGCCCGGCGCGTTGCGTGTTGTTGTTTTCGCAGCTTGGCTCATGACAGGACTCTCTTAAAGGAAACCAATGGAAATCCACGGGAAGCAGGCCACTACCGCCAGCGCTACCAGCAGCGCCCCGAGGTAACCCCAGACGCGGCGAATAACGTGGTCGGACGAGGTTTTGCTGATGGCGCAGGCGGCGTAGAAACCGACCCCCAACGGCGGCGCGAACAAGCCCACGCCCATCGCCAGGATCACCACCATGGCGTAGTGCACCGGGTGAATGCCGAGCATCTCTGCCAGCGGGAACATCAACGGGCCGAACAGGACGATGGCCGGAATGCCTTCGAGCACGCTGCCCAGAATCAGGAACACCAGAATCGTCACCACCATGAAGCCGAAGGTGCCGCCCGGGATTTCCTCGATCAGCTCCACCAGCGAGGCGGAGAAGCCAGATTGAGTCAGTGCCCAGGCCATCGCCGAGGCCATGCCGATGATCAGCAGGATCGCCCCCGACAGCGACGCCGCTTCCAGCAGCATCGGATACAGCCGGGCAAAGTCGATATGGCGCATGAACAAGTGCATGACCAGGCCGACCAGCACCACGTAGGCGACACCAATCGTCGACACCTCGGTCGCGGTCGCCGCGCCTTCGAGCACTGCCACGCGGATCAGCAACGGCAGGGCCAAGGCTGGCAAGGCGATGAGGAAGGTCTTGCCGACCCGCGACATCGGCGCGCGCTCGATCTTCGGCGCGTCTTCCTTGCGTGAACGCCACCAGCACACCGCCGCAATGGCAATGGTCGCGACCACGGCAGGCATCAGGCCGCCGATGAACAGCGCGGTAATCGAAACGCTGCACACCGCACCGATGGTGATCAGCACCAGGCTCGGCGGAATGGTCTCGGTCATGGCCCCGGTAGCGGCCAGCAGCGCCGCCAGTTCCTCGGGCTTGGAGCCGCGTTTTTTCATTTCAGGGAACAGCGCCGGTGCGACTGCAGCCATGTCGGCCACTTTCGAGCCGGAAATCCCCGACACCAGAAACATCGCCCCCAGCAGCACATACTGCAGGCCGCCACGGACATGACCGAGCAGCGAGGCCATGAAGTCGATCAGCGTGCGAGCCATGCCCGACAGCTGCAGCACCACGCCGAGCAGCACGAACAGCGGCACCGCCAGCAGGACCAGATGCGACATGCCCTCGTCCATCCGGCCGACCACGATCGACAGCGGCGCATGGGTCACCAGCGCCAGATAGGCCATGGTCGCAGTGCCGAATGCGAAAGCAATCGGGATACCGCCAAACACGCAGGCGCCGAGCAACACCAGGAAGAACACCACCAGATTGTAGTTACCCATCGCCGCCAGCAGCGGCTGCGCCAGCCACAACACCGCGGCCACTGCCGCAACCACCACTAGCCCAGCCATGAACTGGCGTACCGTCGAATAACGCGCCATTCGCGCCACCGCAGCCAGCAGCATCAAAACCGCGCCAACCGGCAAGGCCGCCGCCCGCACACCGTCGGGAATGCCCAGCGCCGGCGTGGTGATCGACATCTGCTCGTGGGAGTGTTCCATGGCCGGTGAGATGATCATCGCCACGAACAAACATACGATCAGCGCCGACAACGTCTCGCTGAACCCGCGCCAAGCAATCGGCAGCTTGTTGACCAAGGCCGACATGCGCATGTGCTCGCCGCGGTCCAGCGCCAGCACTGCGCCGAACATCGACAGCCAGATAAACAGCGACGAGGCCAGCTCGTCGGTCCAGATCAGTGGGCTGTGCAGCACATAACGGGAGATCACCCCCGCCAGCAGCACCAGCGTCTCGATTACCATCAAGGTAACGGCGAGTGCGCCAACCACGCGCATGATCCAGCTGTTCAGACAGATCAGCGCCCGGGCCGGCAGGCGCAGCGATTGATTGGGGGCCATGACGGCTGGCGCGCTCATCAGGCCAGCTTCCCGGAGAATTGCTCAAGAATCGCCCACGCCTCGTCACCAAACTTGCCATGCCAGTCGGCATAGTAATTGGCGCTGCGCAGCTTCTCGCGGAACGGCTCTGCCGGCGACTCGACCAGCTCCAGGCCTTTGCTCTTGAGGGTGTCGCGGGTGCTGCCTTCAAGGGTGGCAAGGTCGGCGCGCTGGGCCATCACTGCCTTCTCGATCTGCTTGCGCAGCACCTCTTGCAGTTCCGGTGGCAGGCGCCCGATCGAAGCGCTGTTGCCCAGCATCCAGAAGCCGTCCCAGACGTGGTTGGTCAGCGAGCAGTATTTCTGCACTTCATACAGCTTGGCCGATGACACCAGGGTCAGCGGGTTTTCCTGCCCTTCGACGATGCGCGTCTGCAACGCCGAATACACTTCGGCAAAGTTGATGCTGGTCGGCGCCGCATCCAGCGCACGGAAAATCGACATGATGATCGGGCTTGGCGGCACCCGCAGCTTCATCCCGCGCAGGTCATCCGGGGTGGCCACCGGGCGCGTGCTGGTGGTGGTCACGCGGAAGCCGTTGTCCCACATCCGCTCGTAGGCGAACAGGGTGCCGGTCTTGGCGATCTCGCTGCGCACGTGGGCTCCGAGCGCGCCGTCCATGGCACTCCAGACCTGCTGATAGTCCTTGAAGGCAAAGCCCACGGCGCTGATCTGCACCGATGGCACCATGGTGCCGAGGATCACCGGCGACAGTGAGAACAGGTCAACCGCCCCCGAGCGCACCTGCGCCAGGGTGTCGGTGTCGCTGCCCAACTGGCTGCTGGGGAACACCTGCACGCTCAAAGCGCCGTTGGTTTCCTCCTTGATCGCCTTGGCCATTTCCCGGGCGCGGATATTCATCGGGTGGCTGATGGGCAGGTTGTTGGCAAACTTCAGTTTGAAGTCGGCGGCGCGGCTGTTGCCGCTGTACAGGCCCATCCCGGCAGCGGCGACAGCAGCCCCTGCCAGCGAGGCGGTCTTGATAAAGGAACGGCGGGTGAAATCGCTCATGAAGCTCTCCTGACCTATTTGTTCTTATTGATCGAGTTGCGGCGATGATAGGCATGTTGTTAGCAATACGGGTGCCACGCTTGAGTAACAGCGCTCAGCAGGCCCCTTTGCCGGCTCGCAAGAACCGGGCAAGCGACTGATTTATCTTGAGAAAATATTTATCCGAGGGCTTGTTAGATTTTGTGACAGGCCTGCCAGAGACGCCCAGCAGGTGTAACAGGTGTCTCCTTGAACTGTCGCCCTGGCAGCCAGGGCGACACCTGTAGACCGGCATTCGCTACCGACAACCACCCTCTTGCGCCAGCAAAGCCCCAGCCTAGAGGGCTATTACCGAGCTTGGCACCGCCCTTGCTATTGACCTCGCAAACAACATCATGCGAGGACGCACCTCATGGATTCCCCGGTAATCAGCGGTTGGTACCACTCCCAATTCGGCAAGTTTCCCGATATCGACCCCGAGCAGATGATGGCCGATGCCGCCATCGGCGCCCTGCAGCACGCCGGGCTCGACGCCGAGCAGATCGACTCGGTTCACGTCGGCCACTTCAATGCAGGCCTGATCTACCAGGACTTCCCTTCCGCGCTGCTGGCCAATCATCTGCCGGCGCTGCGCTTTACCCCGTCGGTGCGGGTTGAAAACGCCTGTTCCACAGGCTCCGCAGCGATTCACTCGGCGCTGCAGGCCGTGCTCAGCGGCCAGGCCCGCCATGCCCTGGTGGTGGGCTTCGAGAAGATGAACGGGCTGCCCACCGCCGAAGTCGGCAAGATCCTGCTCAAGTGCTGTTATGCCCGCGAAGAAGCGCAGATCGAAAACGGCTTTGCTGGTGTGTTCGGCAACATCGCTCAGGCCTACTTCCAGCGCCACGGCGATCAGTCCGACGCGCTGGCGATGATCGCTGCAAAAAACCACGCCAACGGCGCCCTCAACCCGTTTGCTCATATGCGCCGGGATGTCGGCTATGACTTCTGCCGTAACCCGTCCGAGAAAAACCCGTTTGTGGCCGGCCCGCTCAAGCGCAGCGACTGCTCGCTGATTACTGATGGCGCTGCGGCGCTGGTGATCAGCCGTGCCGAACAACTGCCCGGGCAACAACCGGCTGTGCGCTTGCGCGCTGCGGTACAGGTCAACGATTACCTGCCGCTGTCACGCCGCGACCCGACCGTGTTCGAAGGCGCCGCACGCGCCTGGCAGCAGGCCCTGAGCGAGGCCGGCTTGAGCCTGGCCGACCTGTCACTGGTCGAGACCCATGACTGCTTCACCATCGCCGAACTGCTCGAATACGAAGCCATGGGCCTGGCCCCGCGCGGCCAGGGCGCGCGGGTGATTGCCGAAGGCATCAGCCGCAAGGATGGCCGCCTGCCGGTCAACCCGTCGGGCGGGCTCAAGTCCAAAGGCCACCCGATCGGCGCTACCGGCGTGTCGATGCACGTAATGGCCGCCATGCAGCTAACCGGCCAGGCTGGCGACATGCAGCTGCCACGGGCTGACCGTGCCGGGGTGTTCAACATGGGCGGCGCGGCGGTAACCAACTACGTCAGCATCCTGGAGGCTGTGCAATGACCGGGATCGACAATGTCATGAACCTCGGCGAGCTGCTCGCCCAGATCGCCCGGCGCCTGCCCGATGCCCCCGGCTTCATCCGCGGTGCCGACAGCTACAGCTGGCAGCAACTGCTGACCCGCGTCGACAGCGTCGCCGCGGCCCTGCGCGAGCGTGGTCTGGGCAAGGGCGACAAGCTGCTGGTGCACTCGCGCAATAATTTGCAGCTGTTCGAGAGTGCCTGGGTAGCGTTCCGCCTGGGCATGGTCTGGGTGCCGACCAACGTGCGCATCACCCCGCCCGAAGCGGCTTACCTGGGCAGCTCCAGCGGCGCGGTGGCGATGCTCTACGACGATGGCATGGCGGCCTATGTCGACGCGGTGCGCGAAGCTTCGCCAGCACTGCGCGTGGTCATCGCCATCGGCGCCCCGCGTGACGGCGAGCTGAGCTACGACGCCCTGCTCGACCAAGGCGCGCCACTGCAACCAGCGTTTCGCCCAGCCGAGGTCAGCTATCACGACCCGCTGTGGTTCTTCTACACCTCCGGCACCACCGGCCACCCCAAGGCGGGCATCCTCACCCACGGCCAGATGGCATTCGTCATCAACAATCACCTGGCCGACCTGATGCCCGGCCTGAACCCAAACTCGCGCTCGCTGGTGCTGGCGCCATTGTCCCATGGCGCCGGCATTCATGCCCTGATCAATGCCGCCCGCGGCGCCGCCTGCGTGCTGCCGGCCGGCGACCGGCTGGACTGCGACGAAGCCTGGCGGCTGGTCGAGGAGCACCGGGTCGACAACCTGTTCACCGTGCCAACCATCGTCAAGATGCTCACCGAAGACCCGGCCGTCGACCGTTACGACCACAGCAGCCTGCGCTATGTGATCTACGCGGGCGCGCCGATGTACCGCGCCGATCAGTGCCACGCCCTGCGCACCCTGGGCAAGGTGCTGGTGCAGTACTACGGCCTTGGCGAAGTGACCGGCAACATCACCGTGCTGCCGGCGGACTGCCACGATGCCGAGGACAGCCCCCAGGCCAAGGTCGGCTCCTGCGGCTACCCGCGCACCGGCATGCAGGTGGCCATCCTCGATGAGCACGGCACTGAACTGCCAACCGGCAGCGATGGCGAGATCTGCGTACGCGGCCCGGCCGTATTCGCCGGCTACTACAACAATCCCAAGGCCAACGCCGAGTGCTTCCGCCATGGCTGGTTCCACACCGGTGACCTCGGCCACGTTGACCAGGAGGGTTATCTGTTCATCACGGGGCGCGCCTCGGACATGTACATCTCCGGCGGCTCCAACGTATATCCACGCGAGATCGAAGAGGCGCTGCTGACTCATCCGGCAGTCACCGAAGTCGCAGTACTGGGGCTGCCCGACGAGAAGTGGGGCGAGTGCGGCTGCGCCGTGATCGTGGTCACTGCCGAGGTCAGCGACGAGCAACTGTTGGCCCACCTGGAGCCACGCCTGGCCCGCTATAAATGGCCGAAGCGTTTTGTGCGCTGGACCGAGATGCCCAAGTCCGGCTACGGCAAAATCGTCAAAAAACAGATCCGCGCCCTGCTCGACGCCAGCGAGGCGGTGCTATGAACCCGCATTTTGAAGAGCGCAACGGCGTGCGCGTATTCATCCACGGCGGCCAACCGCAACAGCCGCGCTTGCTCGACTGTGAAGTGCCGGACTGCGAAGAACTGCGCGTAGTGCTGCCACTGGCCTGCAACGTTGCCCAAGGCCTGCTGCAGGCGCTGCAGGGCCGCCGCTATCGCAGTGCAGTCGGGCGCATTCTGTGTGGCGGTGCAGCGCACCTGAGCTATCACCGCATGGTCACCACCACTGACCAGCAGCGGCCCTACGACTACGGCCAGGCGGTGGTGCTGGACGGCTATATCACCTTTGTCAGCGGCGCCATCACCGTCGGCCGCGATGCCCACGGCGCGCCGCTGCTGCACTGCCACGCCGGCTTCATCGACCGCGACGGCCAGCAGCATGGCGGCCACCTGGTGCTCGACCGGTTGGTGGTCGGCAGCGAGCCGCTGGTGCTGCGCCTGTGCCTGTTCGACCAGGTCGCGTATCAGGTCAAGCCTGATGCCGAAACCCACTTCAACCTGCTTCATCCGGTGTTCCAGGAGGCGTCATGAACACTGCAGCAATCCAGAGCGAAGCGCAGGTACAGAGTGGCCGGCTTGGCCGCCTTGTAGTGGCCCGGCTCAAACCCAACGAAGACATCATCGACAGCGCCGAAGCCCTTTGCGCCAGCCACGGCATCAGCCTGGCGGTGGTCCGTGGCGGCCTCGGCAGCCTGATCGACGGCGAGTTGCAGTACCTGGGCCGCAGCGGCATGCAGGACATCCATGTGCCAGGCCCAGGGGTGGAAATCCTCAGCCTCAGTGGTGAAATCGCCCCCGGCGCGAGCAGCCTGCAAGCGGTGCTGGCCGACGCCGACGGCAAGATCTTCGCCGGCCGCCTGCAGCGTGGCCGCAACCTGTCGTTCATCACCGTCGAGCTGACCTTGCAGGAATGGCTGCCTGACTGACTGCCCTCACTGAAGAGCATCACCCGGGCGTTGCCGCGCCCGGCTTTCTTGCGCCCGCGCGTTGGGCGCCCCACTGCATCAGGAAAACAACAATGACAAGAAAGCCCTTAATGCACCTTTCACTGCTGACCGCTACCAGCGCCCTGCTCGTCCCCGCCGCCCAGGCGGCCTTCATCGAAGATGGCAAGGCCACGCTCAACCTGCGCAACTACTACTTCAACAATGACATGCGCGACCGCGCCGGTGCCGCCGGGCAAAGCAAGACGGCCGAATGGGCGCAAGGCTTCATGCTCGACTACAAGTCAGGCTTCACCGACGGCACGGTCGGCTTTGGCGTGGATGCCCTCGGCCTGCTTGGGGTGCGCCTGGACGGCGGCGCCGGCAATCATCGCGGCAGCTCGATGATCCCCGACGACAGCGACGGCAGCGCTGTCGACGAATGGAGCCGGCTGGGCCTGACCGGCAAGATGCGCTTGTCCAAAACCGAAGCGCGCTACGGCACCTTGCAGCCCAAGCTGCCGATTCTGGTGGCCAACGATGGTCGGGTACTACCGCAGACTTTTGAAGGCGGCATGATCACCTCGCAAGAAATCGACGGCCTGACCCTCATCGGCGGGCGCCTCGAGCATGCCACCGGACGCGCCTCGACCAACCGCTCAGGGCTGGCCGTGGCGGGCGGCACCGAGCAAAGCAACGAGTTCATCTTCGCCGGTGCCGACTATCAACTGAGCAAGGCGCTCAAGCTGCAGTACTACGCCGCCCAGCTCGAAGACTATTACGTGCAGCACTTCGGCGGCCTGGTGCATGTATGGGCACTGAGCGACAACCAGTCGCTGACCACCGACCTGCGCTACTTCAAGACCGATGCAAGCGGACGCAACGATTCGGCCAGCGGGCGCGGCGAGGGTTATCGCGTCAGTGGCCTGGCCGATACGCCGGGCAAGATCGACAACGATACCTGGAGCGCCATGTTCACCTATGCCATTGGCGGCCACAGCGTACTGCTCGGGCATCAGCGCGTGTCCGACAGTGGCAACTTCGTTCAGCTCAACCAGGGCAATACCGGCGAAGGCGCCGCAGGGTCGAGCATCTACCTGTTCACTGACCGCCTGGTGACCAGCTTTACCCGCGCTGGCGAGCGCACCACTTTTGGTCAGTACGGCTACAATTTCGCCGCACTCGGTGTGCCAGGGCTGGTGGCATCGGTCACCTACCTGAAGGGCACGAATATTCGCATGGCCTCAGGCGGCGACGAAAAGGAATGGGAGCGCGATATCGCCCTGGATTATGTGGTGCAGGGCGGCACCTTCAAGGGGCTGGGGTTCAGCTGGCGCAATGGCATGTTGCGCAGTGGTGTGCCCAGCGAGTGGGATCAGGATCAGAACCGCTTGACCGTCAGCTATTCAGTGCCGCTGTTCTAGGCCCACAACCCTGAAACGACTCGGGGCCATTGCAGCAGGTTTTTACAACCTGATCGCAATGGCCCCGAGTTTCAAACAGAACAGCGCAGCTTAGTCCTGAGTGCCTTCGAACCAGGCCAGCTTCTCGCGCAACTGCACCACCTCACCCACGATCACGAGAGTAGGCGCATGCACTTCATGCTCAGCCACCATCGCCGGCAGATCTGCCAACGTGCCGGTGAACACTCGTTGATTACGCGTGGTGCCCTGCTGCACCAAGGCCGCTGGCGTAGTCGCCGCACGGCCATGGCGGATCAGTTCGGCGCAAATCGTCGGCAAGCCGACCAGGCCCATGTAGAACACCAGAGTCTGCCCAGGTGAAACCAGATCGTGCCACGGCAGGTTGCTGCTACCGTCCTTCAGGTGACCGGTGACGAAGCGCACTGACTGCGCGTAATCACGGTGAGTCAGCGGAATCCCGGCGTAGGCCGAGCAACCGCTGGCAGCGGTGATGCCTGGGACTACCTGAAACGGAATACCATGCTCGGCCAGCTCTTCGATCTCTTCGCCACCGCGGCCGAAGATGAACGGGTCGCCGCCCTTGAGCCGCAGTACGCGCTTGCCCTGCAAGGCCAGCTCAACCAACAGCTGATTGATCTGTTCCTGCGGCACCGAGTGATCGGCGCGGCGCTTGCCGACGTAGATCCGCTCGGCATCGCGCCGGCACATGTCGATGATCGCCGGTGCCACCAAGCGGTCGTACAGCACCACATCGGCCTGCTGCATCAGGCGCAAGGCACGGAAGGTCAGCAGGTCCGGATCACCCGGACCAGCCCCCACCAGATACACCTCACCGCCCTGCTGTACCGGTGCGCCGTCGACCATCGCCTGCAACAAACGCTCGGCTTCAGCGCTCTGCCCGGCCAGCTGACGCTCGGCAATCGGGCCCTGGAATACCGTCTCCCAGAAGCCGCGGCGCTGATTGACGTCCGGGTACAGCGATTTCACCTGATGGCGAAACCGCGCGGCAAGCCCGGCAAGCTCCCCATAGGCCGCCGGAATCCAGGCTTCCAGCTTGGCCCGGATCAGCCGCGCCAACACCGGCGCATCGCCGCCACTGGACACTGCTACCACCAACGGCGAGCGATCGACGATGGCCGGGAAGATCACCGTACACAGCGCCGGCGCATCGACCACATTGACCGGCAGGCTGCGTGCCTGCGCTTCGGCCGACACCTGAGCATTGAGCTGCGGATCGTCGGTGGCAGCGATCACCAGCCGGCACCCTTCCAGGTCCGTGACCTGGTAGCCACGCACCAGCACCTCGCCGCCGGTTGCCTCGGTCAAGCTGATCAGCTGGCTGTCGACCTGCGGCGCCACCACGCGCAGCGCGGCGCCGGCATCGGCCAGCAAGCGCGCCTTGCGCAGGGCGATTTCGCCACCGCCGACGACCAGTACCCGGCCGCCCTGCAACTTGTGAAACAGCGGCAGGTAATCCATTTAACCGATGACCTCGACGCCGCCCATGTACGGCTTGAGCACTTCCGGCACACGGATCGAACCGTCGGCCTGCTGGTAGTTCTCGAGCACTGCAACCAAGGTCCGGCCTACCGCCAGGCCGGAGCCGTTGAGGGTGTGTACCAGCTCGGGTTTACCGGTTTCCGGATTGCGCCAGCGCGCCTGCATGCGGCGCGCCTGGAAGTCGCCACAGTTGGAGCACGAGCTGATCTCGCGGAACTTGTCCTGGCTCGGCACCCACACTTCCAGGTCATAGGTCTTGACCGCACTGAAGCCCATGTCGCCGGTGCACAGGGCCAATACCCGGTACGGCAGCTCCAGCAGTTGCAGGACGCGCTCGGCGTTGGCGGTCAGGCCTTCCAGCGCTTCCATCGACTTGCTCGGCTCGACGATCTGGACCATCTCGACCTTGTCGAACTGGTGCTGACGGATCATGCCGCGGGTATCGCGGCCCGACGCACCGGCTTCACTGCGGAAGCACGGTGTGTGCGCAACGAACTTGATCGGCATTTGCTTGGCGTCGAGGATTTCGCCGGCAACGATGTTGGTCAGCGACACTTCGGCGGTCGGGATCAGGTAGAAGTCGGCTTCGCCTTCGCGGCTGATCTTGAACAGGTCTTCCTCGAACTTCGGCAGCTGGCCGGTGCCCTGCAAGGCAGGCGCCTGCACCAGGTACGGGGTATAGGCTTCTTCGTAGCCATGCTCGCTGGTGTGCAGGTTGATCATGAACTGCGCCAGGGCGCGGTGCAGGCGGGCGATCGGGCCACGCAGCAGGGCAAAGCGTGCGCCGGAGAGCTTGGCCGCGGTCTCGAAGTCCAGGCCACCGCTGATTTCACCCAGGGCAACGTGGTCTTTGACCTCGAAGTCGAAGGCACGCGGGGTGCCCCAGCGGCGCACTTCGACGTTGCCGTCTTCATCGGCACCGATCGGCACGCTGGCGTCCGGCAGGTTGGGGATGGTCAGCAGAATGCCATCCAGCTCAGCCTGGATCTCGTCCAGCTCGGTCTTGCCGGCCGCCAGTTCGTTGGCCATGCGCTCGACATCAGCCATCAGCGGCGCGATGTCTTCGCCCTTGGCTTTGGCCTGGCCGATCGACTTGGAACGGGCGTTACGCTCAGCCTGCAGCTGTTCGGTACGGGTCTGCACCGCCTTGCGGCGCTCTTCCAGTGATTCGATGCGCGCGACATCCAGGCTAAAGCCACGGGAGGCCAGGCGATCCGCCACTTCCTGAAGTTGGCCGCGTAACAGTTTGGCATCGAGCATATCGTTCTCTCGTTATAGGTGTGTTGGTTCAGAATTTTGGTTAGCGACAGGCCGGCCCAGGTGGCAAGCAACCCGCCGCATACGCTAATAGCGGTATAGCCCAGGGCCAGCGGTATCTGGCCGTTTTCCAGCAGGCGCACGGTATCGAGCGAAAATGACGAAAACGTGGTCAGCCCGCCGAGAAAACCGACGATCAAACCAGCGCGTAGCTCGACCGGGACCATCGGTTTGTACAGAAACAGCCCATACAGCAGGCCGATCAGCAAGCAGCCGACCAGATTGACCGCCAGCGTACCGAGATAGAAGTGCCGTGGCCAGTGGGCGCTGACCCAGTTGCTGGTGGCAAACCGCAGCAGGGTGCCGGCGACGCCGCCGGCGCTGACGGCCGCAATCAAGGCAATCATGGTTTTCTCCGCTGGCGAGGGCTGTTGCGATCGAGCTCGGCGAGGTGGCGCAGCTTCTCGCCGATCTTCAGTTCCAGGCCGCGTGGCACTGGCTGATAGTAAGGTCGTGGTTCGAGTTGGTCCGGGAAATAGTCTTCGCCTGCGGCGTAGGCATCCGGCTCATCGTGGGCGTAGCGGTATTCTTCGCCGTAGCCCAGTTGCTTCATCAATTTGGTCGGCGCATTGCGCAGGTGCAGCGGCACTTCCAGCGAGCCGTGCTCGGCTGCTTCGCGCATGGCCGCCTTGAAGCCCATGTACACCGCATTGCTCTTCGGCGCGCAGGCGATGTAAGTGATGGCCTGGGCCACCGCCAGCTCGCCTTCCGGGCTGCCAAGGCGCTCCTGCACGTCCCACGCCGACAGGCACAGGCTCAGCGCCCGCGGGTCGGCGTTGCCGATATCTTCGCTGGCCATGCGCACCACGCGCCGGGCGATGTACAGCGGGTCGCAGCCGCCATCGAGCATGCGCGCGTACCAGTACAGCGCGCCATCCGGGTTGGAGCCGCGCACTGATTTGTGCAGCGCCGATATCTGGTCGTAGAACGCTTCACCGCCCTTGTCGAAGCGCCGGCGGCTGTCGCCGAGCAGGCTCTGCAGCAGATCAACGCCGATATCAGCGCCGTCTTCGGCCAGGTCCGAAGCGTTTTCGAGGAAGTTGAGCATGCGCCGGCCGTCACCATCGGCAGCGGCCATGAGCATCTTGAAGGCTTCATCGCCCACCGTCAGCTGACGCTTGCCCAGGCCGCGCTCTTCGCTGAGGGCGCGATTGACCAATTTGCGCAACGCATCCTCATCCAGGCTTTTGAGCACATAGACGCGCGCCCGCGAGAGCAAGGCGTTGTTCAATTCGAATGAGGGATTCTCGGTGGTCGCACCGATAAAAATCAGCGTGCCGTCTTCAACGAACGGCAGAAATGCATCCTGCTGCGACTTGTTGAAGCGGTGCACTTCATCGACGAAGAGGATGGTCCGCCGGCCGTATTGAGCCGCCTGCTGCTTGGCCACCTCAACCGCCTGGCGGATCTCCTTGACCCCGGCCAGTACTGCCGAGACCGTTTCGAAGTGGGCATCACAGAACTGCGCCAGCAGCCGCGCCAGGGTGGTCTTGCCAACCCCCGGCGGGCCCCAGAAGATCATCGAGTGCAGCGCTCCCTGCTCCAACGCCTCGCGCAGCGGCTTGCCGCGCGCCAGCAGGTGCTCCTGGCCTACATACTCGTCCAGGTTGGACGGACGCAGCCGGGCAGCCAGTGGCTGAGAGACGGGTTCGCTACGAAACAGGTCCATGACGGCCTCTGATTACTCCTGGATAACGTCCGCGCCTTGCGGAATCTTGAAGTTGAAGCGGTCAGCAGGCACCGGCTGGTTGGCCTTGACCCCATTGAACAGGATGTTGGTGCGCTGGCCGACGCTGTCGATCAGTTGCATGTCGTTGATCAGGCCTTTGCGGAACGACACGCGCAGCGAATCGAACAGGGTGTCCTTGGTTTTAGGCTTGAGGGTGAAGTCCATCACCTCGCCCTGCTCCTTGGAGGTGATATCGAAGCTTTGGCTGATCTTGGAGACATCGCCCGACAGCAACAGCGCCGGGGTCTGGTTCAAACGTACATCGAGCTTCTTCACCGTGGCCTGTTCCAGGTCCGGGTCCCACAGGGTGACCTTCTGGCCGTCGGAGACCACCACCTGCTCCTGCGGCGCATCGGTATGCCAGTAGAAGAGGCCCGGACGCTTGACGGTCATCTTGCCCGTGGTTTCCTGCAGACTGGTACCGCCGGCATCCAGGGTCAGCTGGGAGAAATTGGCTTCGATGGTCTGCGACTTCTCGAGCAGATCGGTCAGGCGCTTCACATCGTTCTCGCCGGCATGCGCCGACAGGGTGCCCAGAGCCAGGGCGGAAACCAACAGCATGCGAATCGCGCGCATGGAAATCCTCGTTGAACAGTAGATGGGCCGGGCGCCGTGATTGGCGCCCGGCAGGGTGATGATCAATCGCGTGGGCCGCCCGGCGCAATCACTTCGCGCGAGCCGTTGGTGTTCATGGCGGTAACTACCCCGGCCATTTCCATCGACTCGATCATCCGCGCGGCGCGGTTATAGCCGATTTTCAGCTTGCGCTGCACCGCCGAGATCGAGGCGCGGCGGCTTTCAAGTACGAACTGCACGGCTTCGTCATACAGGGCGTCGGTTTCGGCATCGTCATCACCGCCACCGCTGCTGCCTTCAAAGCCGCTGCCGGCCTCTTCGACACCGTTGAGGATGTCGTCGTTGTAGTCCGGCGCGCCACGCAGCTTCCACGCTTCCACCACGCGGTGGACTTCTTCGTCGGAAACAAAGGCACCGTGCACGCGGATCGGCAGGCTGGTGCCCGGCGGCATGTAGAGCATGTCACCGTGACCCAGCAGCTGTTCGGCGCCACCCTGGTCGATGATGGTCCGCGAGTCGATCTTGCTCGACACCTGGAACGCCATACGGGTCGGGATGTTGGCCTTGATCAGGCCGGTGATGACGTCAACCGATGGCCGTTGGGTAGCGAGGATCAGGTGAATACCTGCCGCCCGCGCCTTCTGCGCGATACGGGCGATCAGTTCTTCGACCTTCTTGCCGACGATCATCATCATGTCGGCGAACTCGTCGACCACCACGACGATGGTCGGCAAGGTTTTCAGGGTTGGCGGCTCGTCATCCATGCTCTCACGACGGTACAACGGGTCATGAATGACCTCACCAGCCTCCTGGGCGTCCTTGATCTTGCGGTTGAAGCCGGCCAGGTTCCGTACGCCCATGGCCGCCATCAGCTTGTAGCGGCGCTCCATTTCGGCAACGCTCCAGCGCAGGGCGTTGGCTGCGTCCTTCATGTCGGTAACAACCGGGCAGAGCAGGTGCGGAATGCCTTCGTAGATCGACAGCTCGAGCATTTTCGGGTCGATCATGATCAAGCGGGCGTCTTCCGGGCCGGACTTGAACAGGATCGACAGGATCATGGCGTTGACCCCCACCGACTTACCCGAGCCGGTGGTACCGGCCACCAGCAAGTGCGGCATCTTGGCCAGGTCGGTGATCACCGGCTTGCCGCCGATGTCGTGACCCAGGGCCAATGCTACTGGCGACTTGGCGTCATCGTACTGGGACGACGACAGCACCTCGGAGAAGCGCACCATCTGCCGGTTCTCGTTGGGGATCTCGATACCGACGGTGGTCTTGCCGGGGATCACCTCGACCACCCGCACGCTGGTTACGGCCAGGGAACGGGCCAGATCCTTGGCCAGGTTGGCGATACGGCTGACCTTGACCCCGGCTGCCGGCTGGATCTCGTAACGGGTGATCACCGGGCCAGGATGGATCGAGTCAACCGAGACCTCGACACCAAACTCCTTGAGCTTGATTTCCAGCAGATGGCCAACACCGGCCAGGGATTCTGGCGAGTATTCGATTTTCTTTTCTTCTGCCGGATCGAGGATCGAGATCGGCGGCAGAGTGCCTTCGACGGCACTGTCGACGAACAGCGGCGTCTGTTTTTCCTTGAGGATGCGTTTGCTCGGCTCCGGCGCCTTGACCGGGGCTGGCATGATCACCGGCGCCGGCTGCTGCACGCGCTGGGCAACGTGCTTGGTCAGCGCGTCGTCACGCTCGATGATGCGTTCGCGCGCCTTGAGCTGCTCGCGCTTGTCGGCCACCACCGGCGCTACGACCGTGTCGACCTGCTCGTCGACCTCACGCAGCTGCGCCACCAAGCGCTTGCGCTCGTTGCGAGCTTCCCACCAGCGATTGGCCGCACCTTGCACCAGCTCGAACAGGTCGAGGGTGATCTTGCCGGTCATGTCCATGACCTTGAACCAGGACAGATCGGTGAACACCGTCAGGCCGAACAGGAACAGGGCAATGAACATCAGGGTGCTGCCCTGCACATTCAACAGGCTGCGGGCCAGGTCGCCGAGGCTCTCGCCCAGCGCGCCGCCGGCCGAGAACGGCAGGCTTGCCGACGGGTGGAAATGGATATGGGCCAGGGCTGCACCCGACAACACCAGAAACACCAGACCAATCAGCCGCCAGGAGAACAACCAGCCACTCCACTGCCACGGCTGATGGCGCTCACGGAAGATCTGCCAGGTCTTGATCCCCAGCAGCAACGGGAAGATATAGGCGAAGTAGCCCAGCACCATGAACAGAATGTCGGCGAAGTACGCGCCAGCGCGGCCAGCCGCGTTCTGCACCTGATCGACATTGCTGGTGTGGGTGAAGCCTGGGTCGGCGGTGTCGTAGGTCAGCAGCGCCATCCACAGGTACAGGCACAGCGCGCCGACGGCGATCAGCGCACCTTCCTTGAGGCGATAATGCAACTGCTGGCGCCACATCGGTACCGGCAGAGGGGGCGGAGTTGCGGTGGATTTCTTCAAAACGCGTCTATTCCTGCGCTTGCTGCGCGTCCAGTAGTGATCGACCCGATTCCGGTCAATGAACCCGTACTTTTAACATTACTGCCCGCCAGCCGCCATGGCGGCGCGCCGGATGGGCGCGAACGGTGAGCAAACTTTCATGGGTGCAATTTGAGCACGCATTGCCTTGCGTGACAAAGGCTTATGCTGTGTTTTTGCACAGGTGTGACAACAAAGCCTCGGGTTGGTGCCGATTGCCTGAAAAATCTGCTGGCAATTGCCTTGGCGAGCGTCAGCGCTGCGGGTTGGCGTTGGATTGACCTGCTGACGAGGGCGGGCCATGCTGTCAGCCCTCCCCTCCCCCACTGCACATGACGCCCATGCTGACCTGGCTGACCCGCGACTCGCTGACCTTTCCGCCCCTGACAAAGGCTCTGCAGGAGCCCAACGGATTACTTGCCGCTGGCGGTGACCTGAGCCCTGAGCGCTTGGTTCAGGCCTATCGGCATGGCTGCTTTCCGTGGTTTCAGGATGGTCAGCCCATTCTCTGGTGGTCACCCGACCCACGCACGGTGTTGTTCCCCGACGAGCTGCACGTGTCACGCTCGCTGGCCAAGCTGATCCGCCAGCAGCGTTACCAGGTCAGTTTCGATACTGACTTCGAAACGGTAATTGCCGCTTGTGCAGCGCCACGCGACTACACCGACGGCACCTGGATCACCGACCCCATGCGCACAGCCTACTGCGAGCTGCACCGGCGCGGCTTCGCCCATTCGGTGGAAGTACGCGAGAACGGCGAGCTGGTCGGCGGCCTGTACGGCCTGGCCATGGGCCGGCTGTTTTTTGGCGAGTCGATGTTCAGCCGCGCCGACAACGCCTCCAAAGTGGGCTTCGTTACCCTGGTCGAGCATCTGCGTGCGGCGGGTTTCGTCCTGATCGACTGCCAGATGCCAACCAACCACCTGCACAGCCTCGGCGCCCGCGAAATCAGCCGCGCCAGCTTTGCCGAGCACCTCGCACGCGACCTCGACCAGACCGTCGACATCAGCTGGGTTCGCTAGGCGAGTTTGCCCAGCTGGCTTACACTTAGGACTACGTCTTGCCGAGGGGTCGATCATGACAGAGTTGGCGCGGTTGAAGTTCTATGCCACTCAGCCCCACTCCTGCAGCTACCTGCCCGATGAGCAGGCCACCACGCTGTTCCTCGACCCTAGCCAGCCGATGGACGTCGATGTGTATGCCGACCTCTCCGAAATGGGCTTTCGCCGCAGTGGCGACCACCTGTATCGCCCGCATTGCCAGAACTGCAACGCCTGCGTACCGGCGCGCATCCCCGTCGCCCGCTTCATCCCCAATCGCCAGCAGCGGCGTATCCTCAAGCGCAACAGCGACCTGCAGGTAACTGCCGCCCGGCCATCGTTCAAGGAGGAATACTTCGACCTGTACCGGCGCTACATCGAGCAGCGCCACAGCGACGGCGACATGTATCCACCCAGTCGCGATCAGTTTTCCACCTTTCTGGTGCGCGATCTGCCATTCTGCTGGTTCTATGAGTTTCGCCTGAATGGGCGGCTGCTTGCGGTGGCGGTATGCGATATGCTGCCCAACGGGCTGTCGGCGGTGTACACCTTCTACGAGCCGGATGAAGAACGCCGCAGTCTGGGGCGCTTCGCCATTCTCTGGCAGATCAGCGATGCACTGCGCCAGAACCTTGAGGCGGTGTACCTTGGCTACTGGATCAAGAACTGCAAAAAGATGAGTTACAAGACCCAGTATCGCCCCATCGAACTGCTGATCAACCAACGTTGGGTCAGCCTCAATTGAAAGCATTGGCTTGAAATACTCTTTTCGGGCATAATCCACGCCACTTTTTTGCCCGGTGCAGTTGCGCGTCGGGCCTACACTGGATACCGAGGGCTTTACTGCATGTCGAAAGAAGACAGCTTCGAAATGGAAGGCACTGTCGTCGACACCCTGCCCAACACCATGTTCCGCGTGGAGTTGGAAAATGGGCACGTCGTAACCGCGCATATCTCCGGAAAAATGCGCAAGAACTACATCCGTATTCTCACTGGCGACAAGGTCCGCGTCGAGCTGACGCCTTACGACCTGAGCAAGGGCCGCATCACCTACCGCGCCCGTTAAGCTCCAGTCATGAAAAAGCCCGGCCAATGTGCCGGGCTTTTTTGTGGCCAAAGAAAAAGGGCCGCCGAGGCGGCCCACTCTGCTCGATCACGCCACTTCGGCAGTGGTCTCGAAGTCGAACACCAACTCGCCATCACGTAGCTCGATGTGCACCACGCCGCCATGCTCGGCCAGCTCACCGAACAGGATCTCTTCAGCCAAGGGCCGCTTGATCTTGTCCTGGATAAGCCGTGCCATCGGCCGGGCACCCATCTGCACGTCATAGCCGCTGGCAGCCAGCCAGCCACGTGCCTCATCACTGACCTCAAGCAGTACACGCTTGTCTTCCAGCTGAGCCTGCAGTTCGATAAGGAACTTGTCGACGATGCTTTTGATCGTCTCGTGGCTCAGGCGACCGAACTGGATGATGGTATCCAGGCGGTTGCGGAATTCCGGCGTGAAGCTCTTGCGAATGACTTCCATCGCATCCGACGCATGGTCCTGATGAGTGAAGCCAATCGAAGCCCGGGCGGCGGTTTCGGCGCCGGCGTTGGTGGTCATGATCAGAATCACGTTGCGGAAATCCGCCTTGCGCCCGTTGTTGTCGGTCAGGGTACCGTGGTCCATCACCTGCAGCAGCAGGTTGAAGACTTCCGGGTGGGCCTTCTCGATCTCGTCGAGCAGCAGTACGCAGTGCGGCTGCTTGGTGATCGCCTCGGTGAGCAAGCCACCTTGGTCGAAACCGACATAGCCTGGCGGCGCACCGATCAGGCGCGACACAGTGTGCCGTTCCATGTACTCGGACATGTCGAAGCGCACCAACTCAACGCCCAGCGCCTTGGCCAGCTGACGCGCAGCCTCGGTTTTGCCGACGCCGGTAGGGCCAGCGAACAGGAACGAGCCTACGGGCTTGTCCGGGGCCTTGAGGCCGGCTCGCGACAGCTTGATCGCAGTCGACAGCGAGTCGATCGCTGGATCCTGACCAAATACGGTCAGTTTCAGGTCGCGCTCCAGGTTACGCAGCAGCTCCTTGTCGGAACTGGACACGTGCTTTGGCGGAATCCGAGCGATTTTCGCGACGATATCTTCGACCTGCGCCACTTCGATGCGCTTGACCCGATTGGCCTCTGGCTGCAGACGCTGGTAGGCGCCCGCCTCGTCGATCACGTCGATGGCCTTGTCCGGCATATGCCGATCATTGATATAGCGCGCAGCGAGCTCGGCAGCGGCGCGCAGGGCCTCGTCGCTGTACTCGATGTGGTGATGCGACTCGAAGCGGCCTTTCAGCCCACGCAGGATACCCACGGTGTCTTCTACCGACGGCTCCGACACATCGACCTTCTGGAAGCGCCGCGCGAGGGCCCGGTCCTTCTCGAAGATGCCACGAAATTCCTGGAAGGTAGTCGAGCCGATGCAGCGGATATCACCTGATGAGAGCAGTGGCTTGAGCAGGTTGGACGCATCCATTACCCCGCCCGAGGCCGCGCCGGCACCGATGATGGTGTGGATCTCATCGATGAACAGGATGGCCTGCGGACGTTTTTTCAGCTCACCCAACAGCGCCTTGAAGCGCTTCTCGAAGTCGCCACGGTACTTCGTCCCAGCCAGCAGTGCGCCGAGATCGAGCGAATAGACCACGCTCTGCGCCAGCAGATCAGGCACCTGACCGTCGACGATACGTTTGGCCAGGCCTTCGGCGATGGCCGTCTTGCCGACGCCCGCTTCACCGACCAGCAACGGGTTGTTCTTGCGCCGGCGAGCGAGAATCTGCGCTACGCGCTCAACTTCTTGCTCACGGCCCACCAACGGATCGATACGCCCCTGACGCGCCTGCTCGTTGAGGTTGCTGGCGTAGGTATCCAGCGGATTGCTCGAGGACGACGTTTCGCCACCCTCTTCATCCTGCATGTCCTGGTCGCTGTCGGCACTCGGCCCATGGCCTGGCACCTTGGAAATACCGTGGGCAATGAAGTTGACCACGTCGATACGGGCCACGCTCTGCTGCTTGAGCAGAAACACGGCCTGACTTTCCTGCTCGCTGAAGATAGCCACCAGCACATTGGCGCCGGTCACTTCACGCTTGCCCGAACTCTGCACATGGAACACCGCGCGTTGCAGCACGCGCTGGAAGCCCAGGGTTGGCTGGGTTTCGCGGTCTTCGTCGTGCACCGGGATCAGGGGGGTAGTGGAGTCGATGAACTCTTGCAGGTCGTGCTTGAGCTTGTCGAGATTGGCGCCACAGGCGCGTAGAACGGTTGCGGCCGCCTCATTGTCAAGGAGTGCCAACAGCAGATGTTCGACGGTCATGAACTCATGACGCTTCGAACGGGCCTCCTTGAAGGCCAGATTGAGGGTGACTTCGAGCTCGCGGTTTAACATAGCTTCACCTCATACCCAAGTGGTCGGCGATTAACCGTCCTTCTCGATTTCACAGAGTAGCGGATGCTGGCTCTCCCGGGCGTATTGGTTGACCTGCGTCGCCTTCGTTTCGGCGATATCGCGGGTAAACAATCCGCATACTGCCCGCCCTTCGGTATGGACGGTAAGCATGATCTTGGTCGCCAGCTCGCGGTTCAAACTAAAGAACGTCTCGAGCACTTCGACGACGAAATCCATTGGCGTGTAGTCATCGTTGAATAAAACCACCTTGTACATGGGTGGCGCCTGCAGGATCGGCTTGGCTTCTTGAACAGCCAGACCGGAGCCATCGTCCTCGTTGGTCTGAGGACCATCCTGATTGAATGTTAGTCGAATCTGACTGTGTGCATGCATGGAAAGAATTTCATCACATCGACAAGTTAAGGTTGTGGGTTGACCGCATAGAGCTGGCGCCGGCGCAGGCGCCGCATGACCTTGACTATCGGCAAAACGGTGTTACAACCAATAGAACCCACCGTGGGCGATAAAGATCCGCGCAGTCAACCAGATTTTTCGCAAGGTTCGTATGCGGATACGTGGATGATACTCCAGTGATGGAGTCCTTTGCAGAGGGACATAGGGATGACAAGCGGTAAAGTCAAGTGGTTCAACAATGCCAAGGGCTATGGGTTCATCAACGAGGACGGCAAGACTGAAGACCTCTTTGCCCACTATTCGGCCATCGTAATGGACGGATACAAGACGCTGAAGGCCGGCCAGCTGGTCAAGTTCGAAATCATCCAGGGCCCCAAGGGCCTGCATGCGGTGAACATCAGCGACGCCAAAGCCGAGGTCACAAGTTCAGCAGATCCGGCGACTGAACGCACGAAGGCCACTGTCTGACCATTTGTCTGCCGCTGAGATGTGAACGGGCCGATCGCCTCTTGAACGAGGCGATCGGTTTTTTCGTGTCTACATGTGTTTGATCATCTCATCGCCAAATCCTGAGCTACCCACCAGCGTGGCGCCGTCCATCAGGCGCTCGAAATCATAGGTAACGGTTTTCGCCGCAATTGCGCCGTTGGTCCCTTTTATGATCAGGTCGGCAGCCTCGGTCCAGCCCATATGCCGCAGCATCATTTCGGCCGAGAGGATAACCGACCCCGGGTTGACCTTGTCCTGGCCGGCATACTTGGGCGCGGTACCGTGCGTCGCTTCGAACATTGCCACCGTATCCGACAGGTTCGCCCCAGGCGCGATGCCAATCCCGCCCACTTCTGCCGCCAGCGCATCGGACAGGTAGTCACCGTTCAGGTTGAGAGTGGCAATCACGTCATACTCTGCCGGGCGCAGCAGGATCTGCTGCAGCATGGCATCGGCGATCGCATCCTTGACCACCACGTTCTTGCCACTCTTGGGGTTGGTGAACTGCATCCACGGCCCGCCATCGAGCAATTCAGCGCCGAATTCTTCCTTGGCCACCTCGTAGCCCCAGTCCTTGAACGCGCCCTCGGTGAATTTCATGATGTTGCCCTTGTGGACCAGGGTCAGCGACTCGCGGTCATTGTCGACCACATACTGCAACGCCTTGCGCACCAGGCGCTTGGTGCCTTCCTTGGAGACCGGCTTGACGCCGATGCCGCAGTCCTGGTCGAAGCGAATCTTGGTGACGCCCATTTCCTCCTTGAGAAACTTGATCACTTTGATGGCTTCGGGCGAACCGGCCTTCCACTCGATGCCGGCATAAATGTCTTCGGAGTTTTCCCGGAAGATCACCATATCGACGTCTCCCGGCTTTTTCACCGGACTCGGCACACCCTCGAACCACACCACCGGGCGCAGACACACATACAGGTCAAGCTGTTGGCGCAGGGCCACGTTCAGCGAGCGGATGCCGCCGCCGACCGGCGTGGTCAGCGGGCCTTTGATCGACACCACGTATTCTTTGACTGCGTCGAGGGTCTCTTGCGGCAGCCAGGTGTCCTGGTCATACACCTGCGTAGCTTTTTCACCGGCATAGACCTCCATCCAGGCGATTTTGCGCTTGCCGGCGTAGGCCTTGTGCACCGCGGCATCGACTACCTTGATCATCACCGGGGAAACATCGACCCCGATGCCATCCCCTTCGATATAAGGAATGATCGGGTTGTCGGGCACATTGAGTGAATGGTCGGCATTGACGGTGATCCTGGCGCCGTCGGTCGGCACCGTGATTTTCTGGTATCCCATGCTTGCACTACTCCGGAGTCGGGTGTGGTTGGACATCATGCGATCCAATCAGCCTAAACCACATCTGCCGACCTGCAAGGCCGGGCTTGTACCTGCGGCAATGCACCACATTGCAGGTAAGTCTTTGGTCTTATAAATGCGCTGATACCACTTGGCCTTGCTGATTAGCCCAAAGGGTTTGGTATACTCCGGCCCTGACCGTAAGGTCATGGGGGCGAATCCCCGGAAATCGCGGCTTGCCCCCGGCCCTCGAAGGCCACAAAGTCTGGGCTGTTACCGCATCCCAGCCGCTTGACGCTCGACTGATGCATCCACCATCACCGCTCGTAGCCTCTCGACCTTTTGCCCATGGCGCGCCGTGGGCGATGCGCCTACCCAGCGCACCCCGAGACTCGAGTACGCTCAGCAAAACAGAGAGTTAACCCGCATGCCCACCCGCTCTAAGATCATCTATACCTTCACCGACGAAGCCCCTGCCCTCGCCACCTATTCGCTGCTGCCGATCGTCGAAGCGTTCACCGCCTCGGCTGACATCGCCGTCGAAACTCGCGACATCTCCCTGGCTGGCCGTATCCTTGCGGCATTCCCGGAGCAACTCGGCGCAGACAAGCAGGTAAGCGATCATCTGGCGGAGCTGGGCCAACTGGCCACCACCCCTGAAGCCAACATCATCAAGCTGCCGAACATCTCGGCCTCGGTGCCTCAGCTCAAGGCTGCGATCAAGGAACTGCAAGCCAAGGGTTACGCCGTCCCTGACTACGCCGACGAGCCTGCCAGCGCTGCCGAAAAAGAATCCCGCGCGCGCTACGACCGCATCAAGGGCAGCGCCGTGAACCCGGTACTGCGCGAAGGCAACTCCGACCGCCGCGCGCCGCTTTCGGTCAAGAACTACGCTCGCAAGCACCCGCACAAAATGGGCGCCTGGGCTTCCGATTCGAAATCGCACGTGGCCCACATGAGCCAAGGCGACTTCTACGGCAGCGAAAAAGCCGCACTGATCGAAGCTGACGACAGCCTGCGCATCGAACTGCTGGACAAGAACGGCGCTACTACCGTTCTGAAGGAAAAAACCGCTGTCAAAGCCGCAGAAGTGGTTGACTGCGCGACCATGAGCCGCAAGGCCCTGAAAGCCTTCATCGCCGAGCAGATCGCCGATGCCAAGGCCAGCGGCGTACTGCTTTCGGTGCACTTGAAAGCAACCATGATGAAGGTTTCCGACCCGATCATGTTCGGCGTCATCGTCGAAGAGTTCTACGGTGAAGTGCTGACCAAGCACGCTGCAGCGCTGGCTGACATCGGCTTCAATGCCAACAACGGCATCGGCGACCTGTACGCCCGCATCAAGGACCTGCCAGCTGACCAGCAAGCGCAGATCGAAGCCGACATCCAGGCCCTCTACGCCGTACGTCCAGCCCTGGCCATGGTCAACTCCGACAAAGGCATCACCAACCTGCACGTGCCGAGCGACGTAATCGTCGACGCCTCGATGCCGGCCATGATCCGTGACTCGGGCAAGATGTGGAACACTGCCGGCGAGCTGCAAGACGCCAAGGCCGTGATCCCGGACCGCTGCTACGCCGGTATCTACCAGGCTGCCATCGAAGACTGCAAGGTCAACGGCGCCTTCGACCCGACCACCATGGGCAGCGTACCGAACGTTGGCCTGATGGCGCAGAAAGCCGAAGAGTACGGCTCCCACGACAAGACCTTCGAAATCAAGGCCGATGGCGTCGTGCGCGTCGTTGATGGCAAAGGCAACGTGGTTCTGCAACAGAACGTCGAAGCCGGCGACATCTTCCGCATGTGCCAGACCAAAGACGCGCCGATCCAGGACTGGGTCAAGCTGGCCGTCAACCGTGCCCGCCTGAGCGGTACCCCAGCGGTGTTCTGGCTCGACCCGGAACGCGCCCACGACGGCGTGATGATCGAGAAAGTCCAGAAGTACCTGAAAGACCACGACACCACTGGCCTGGACATTCGCGTCCTGCCGCCGGTCGAGGCGATCAAGTTCTCCCTGGCCCGTATCCGCGAAGGCAAGGACACCATCTCGGTGACCGGCAACGTTCTGCGTGACTACCTGACGGACCTGTTCCCGATCATGGAGCTGGGCACCAGCGCCAAGATGCTGTCGATCGTGCCGCTGATGAACGGCGGCGGCCTGTTCGAAACCGGCGCTGGCGGTTCGGCACCCAAGCACGTGCAGCAGCTGGTCGAAGAGAACTTCCTGCGTTGGGATTCGCTGGGTGAATTCCTCGCTCTGGCGGCCTCGCTCGAGCACCTGGGCGACACCTACGCCAACCCACGTGCCAAGGTTCTGGCCAACACCCTGGACCAGGCTACCGGCAAGTTCCTCGACAACAACAAGTCGCCTTCGCGCAAGGTTGGCGGTATCGACAACCGCGGTAGCCACTTCTACCTGACCCTGTACTGGGCTCAGGCCCTGGCTGCGCAGAGCGACGACGCTGCGCTGCAAGCGCGCTTCGCCCCGCTGGCCAAGACCCTGACCGAGAACGAAGCGACCATCGTCGCCGAACTCAACGCCGTACAGGGCAAGCCAGTCGACATCGGTGGCTACTACGCCCCGGATGCCGAGCTGACCGCCAAGGTGATGCGTCCAAGCCAGACCCTCAACAACGCGATTGCTGCGCTGTAAGGTTCACTTGAAGTAACCCCACAAACCCCGGCCACGCACCGGGGTTTGTGCTTTTCAGGATTCCACTATGACCTGGCACCCCCACATCACCGTAGCCACCGTGGTCGAAGACCAGGGCCGCTTCCTCTTCGTCGAGGAATTCAAAGCCGGCCAGCACGTCTTCAACCAACCGGCCGGCCACCTCGAGCCCAACGAAACCCTGCAGCAGGCCGCCCTGCGCGAAACCCTCGAAGAAACCGCCTGGGACGTCGAACTGACCGGCGTGGTGGGCATCTACCTGTACACCGCCCCCAGTAACGGCGTCACCTACCAACGCATCTGCTTCGCTGCCCGCCCCGTCCGGCACCATCCGCAACGCGCCCTCGACAGCGATATAACCCACGCGCTGTGGATGACCCGCGCTGAGCTGCTGGCCGAGCCACAACGCTGGCGCAGCGAGCTGGTGCCGCGCTGCATCGACGACTACCTGGCAGGCCCGCTGCACAGCCTCGCCTTGCTGCGCGACTGACGCGCACGAGCGGGCCTGATAGAATCGACCTTTTTCCCTGATACACATCGGTAGCCATGACCAGCCCAGCACTCAAAGACCCCGCCAAGACCCGCGTCATCGTCGGCATGTCCGGCGGCGTCGACTCTTCCGTCTCCGCCCTTCTGCTGATCGAGCAGGGCTACCAGGTGGAAGGTCTGTTCATGAAAAACTGGGAAGAGGACGACGGCACCGACTACTGCACCGCCCGCGAAGACCTGGCCGACGCCCAGGCCGTGTGCGATCGCATTGGCATCAAGCTGCACACGGCCAACTTTGCCGCCGAGTACTGGGACAACGTGTTCGAGCACTTCCTTGAAGAGTACAAGGCTGGGCGCACGCCAAACCCGGACATCCTCTGCAACCGTGAGATCAAGTTCAAGGCCTTCCTCGACTACGCGCTGTCGCTCGGCGCCGACCTGATCGCCACCGGTCACTATGTACGCCGGCGCGACACCGGCGAGCTGACCGAGCTGCTCAAGGGCCTGGACCCGAACAAGGACCAGAGCTACTTCCTGCATGCCGTCGGCGGCAAGGAAATCGCCCGCACCCTGTTCCCGGTCGGCGAGCTGGAAAAACCCGAAGTGCGCGCCATCGCCGAGAAACATGGCCTGGCTACTGCCAAGAAAAAGGACTCCACCGGCATCTGCTTCATTGGCGAACGACGCTTCAGCGACTTCCTCAAGCAGTACCTGCCGGCCCAGCCGGGCAACATCGAAACCACCGAAGGTGAAGTCATCGGTCGCCACCATGGCCTGATGTACCACACCATCGGCCAGCGCCAGGGCCTGGGCATCGGCGGCCTCAAGGACGCCGGTGACGACCCGTGGTACGTGCTGGTCAAGGACCTCGCCCGCAACGTGCTGGTGGTCGGCCAGGGCAACGAGCACCCATGGTTGTTCTCCCGCGCCCTGCTCGCCTCGGACATCTTCTGGGTCAACCCGATCGACCTCGCCACCCCGCGCCGCCTCACGGCCAAGGTGCGCTATCGCCAGGGCGACCAGGGCTGCACCCTGGAACGCACCGAAAGCGGCTACCGCGCCGTGTTCGACGAGCCGCAACGTGCGGTCACCCCCGGCCAGTCGGTGGTGTTCTATGATGGCGAGGTGTGCCTGGGCGGCGGCGTGATCGAGACTGCTGAGCCGTGGAGCCCGCGCCCATGAGCAACCTGCACGAGCAGTTGATTGCCCTGGGCGGCGTGTTTCAGGCTGCAGTGCTGGTCGACAAGCTGGCACGCACCGGCCAGTCCAATGACGCCGAGCTTGGCTGCATGCTTGGCAGCCTGCTGGTGATGGATCCCAAGGACACCCTCGAGGTGTTCGGTGGTGATGACCTTAACCTGCGCGACGGTTACCGCGCGTTGGTAGGCGCACTCGAGCGCGAGCCCAGCAGCCTGCAGCGCGAGCCGCTGCGCTATGCCCTGTCGATGCTCGGCCTCGAGCGCCAGCTGGCCAAGCGTGGCGACCTGCTGGAAACCATCGGCAACCGCCTGCCGCAAATCCAGGGGCAGGCCGATCACTTCGGCCTGACCCACGAGAATGTCATCGCTTCCAGTGGCGCCTTGTATCAGGACACCCTGAGCACCTTGCGCCAGCGCATTCAGGTGCATGGCGACATGCGCTTCCTGCAGCAAGCCAGCAACGCCTCGAAGATCCGCGCACTGCTGCTGGCCGGGATCCGCGCCGCACGCCTGTGGCGCCAGCTTGGCGGGCACCGCTGGCAGCTGGTATTCAGCCGGCGCAAATTGCTCAACGAGCTGTACGGCATGATGCGCACCAATTCCTGAATGCCGCGCATCCCCGCCTGGCGCGGTCCGTGTAGGAGCGGCCTGTGTCGCGAGAGGTGCGCGAAGCGTGCCCAGCAATTCTAGGGTGCGGCACAAATCTTGGGGCCGCTGCGCAGCCCTTTCGCGACACGAGGCCGCTCCTACAGCGACCG
Source organism: Pseudomonas sp. EZ-C24 (assembly GCF_014525325.1). Lineage (NCBI taxonomy): Bacteria > Pseudomonadati > Pseudomonadota > Gammaproteobacteria > Pseudomonadales > Pseudomonadaceae > Pseudomonas > Pseudomonas sp. EZ-C24. The sequence continues at coordinate 1,178,040 of NZ_JACDIU010000014.1, forward strand.
CGATAAGCTTTGAAACGGCTCGACCTTTGGTCAGCCACCCGACCTCGGCGCATTTTTCATGTATGATATGCGCCCTCCAAAAGCCTGACTGTCCGAGAACACCCCATGCAGCTTTCCTCGCTCACTGCGGTTTCCCCTGTAGACGGCCGCTACGCCGGCAAAACCCAGGCCTTGCGCCCTATTTTCAGCGAATACGGCCTGATCCGTTTCCGCGCCCTGGTCGAAGTGCGCTGGCTGCAACGCCTGGCCGCCCACCCGCAAATCGGTGAAGTGCCGGCATTCTCGGCCGAGGCCAACGCCGTTCTCGATACCCTGGCCAGTGATTTCCAGCTGGCCCACGCCGAGCGCGTCAAGGAAATCGAACGCACCACCAACCACGACGTCAAGGCCATCGAGTACCTGCTCAAGGAGCAGGCTGCACAACTGCCTGAGCTGGCCAACGTCAGCGAGTTCATCCACTTCGCCTGCACCAGCGAGGACATCAACAACCTGTCCCACGCGCTGATGCTGCGCGCGGGCCGTGATGACGTGCTGCTGCCGCTGATGCGCCAGATCGCCGAAGCGATCCGCGCGCTCGCCCACCAGCATGCCGACGTGCCGATGCTGTCGCGCACCCACGGCCAGCCAGCCTCGCCGACCACCCTGGGCAAAGAGATGGCCAACGTCGTCTACCGCCTCGAGCGCCAAATTGCGCAAGTCGCTGCCGTGCCGCTGATGGGCAAGGTCAACGGCGCCGTCGGTAACTACAACGCGCACCTGTCGGCCTACCCGCAGATCGACTGGGAAGAAAACGCCCGCGCCTTCATCGAAGACGAGCTGGGCCTGCAGTTCAACCCGTACACCACCCAGATCGAGCCGCACGACTACATTGCCGAGCTGTTCGACGCGATCGCCCGCTTCAACACCATCCTGATCGACTTCGACCGGGACATCTGGGGCTACATCTCGCTGGGCTACTTCAAGCAGCGCACCGTTGCCGGTGAAATCGGCTCGTCGACCATGCCGCACAAGGTCAACCCGATCGACTTCGAAAACTCCGAAGGCAACCTCGGTATCGCCAACGCCCTGTTCCAGCACCTGGCCAGCAAACTGCCGGTTTCGCGCTGGCAGCGTGACCTGACCGACTCCACCGTGCTGCGCAACCTGGGTGTGGGCTTCGCTCACAGCGTTATCGCCTATGAAGCCAGCCTGAAGGGCATCAGCAAGCTGGAAGTCAACACTCAGCGCATCGCTGCTGACCTGGACGCCTGCTGGGAAGTGCTCGCCGAGCCGATCCAGACCGTCATGCGTCGTTTCAACATCGAAAACCCCTACGAGAAGCTCAAAGAGCTGACCCGTGGCAAAGGCATCACCCCTGAGGCGCTGCTGACCTTCATCGATGGCCTGGACATGCCAGCCGATGCCAAGGCCGAGCTCAAGCAGCTGACTCCTGCGACCTACATAGGTAACGCAGTCGCGCAGGCCAAACGTATCTAAGATTACGCCTGCGTCTGACGCCCGGCCTAGCCGGGCGTTTTTATTCCCGGACGAAAATTACGTTTTTTCAATAGGTTGAACATGAATTCTGATACTCCACTTCAGCTGCTTGGCGGTTTGACTGCTCGCGAGTTCCTGCGTGACTACTGGCAGAAGAAGCCATTGCTGGTGCGCCAGGCGTTCACCGACTTCGAAAGCCCGATCGACCCTGACGAGCTGGCTGGCCTGGCCCTGGAAGAGGAAGTCGAATCGCGCCTGGTCCTCGAACACGGCGAACGCCCGTGGGAGTTGCGTCGCGGCCCGTTCACCGAGGACGACTTCGCCACCCTGCCAGAGCGCGACTGGACCCTGCTGGTGCAAGCGGTCGACCAGTTCGTGCCAGAAGTGGCCGAACTGCTGGAGAGCTTCCGCTTCCTGCCGAGCTGGCGCATCGACGATGTGATGATCAGCTATGCCGCGCCCGGCGGCAGCGTCGGCCCGCACTTCGACAACTACGACGTGTTCCTGCTGCAGGGCTACGGTACCCGCAACTGGAAAGTCGGCCAGATGTGCGACAGCGACAGCAAGCTGCTCGAGCACGCCGACCTGCGCATCCTGGCTGACTTCGAGCAGACCGACGAGTGGCGCCTGGAGCCGGGTGACATGCTCTACCTGCCACCACGCCTGGCCCACTTCGGCGTTGCCGAAGACAACTGCCTGACCTACTCGGTCGGTTTCCGCGCGCCAAGCGCTGCTGAAGTGCTGACCCACTTCACCGACTTCCTCAGCCAGTTCCTGCCGGACGAAGAGCGCTACAGCGACGCCGACGCCCAGCCGGTCAGCGACCCGCACCAGATCCAGCACGACGCTCTGGACCGCCTCAAGGCCCTGCTGGCCGAGCACATGGGTGACGAGCGCCTGCTGCTGACCTGGTTTGGCCAGTTCATGACCGAGCCACGCTACCCTGAGCAGGTCGCCGGCGAGCCGCTCAAGGAAGAAGAGCTGATCGACAGCCTGGAACAAGGCGCTATTCTTATCCGTAATCCAAGCGCACGCCTGGCCTGGTCGGAGGTCGATGACAATTTGCTGCTGTTCGCCAGCGGCCAGAGCCGTCTGCTTTCGGGCCACCTGCGCGATCTGCTGAAAATGATCTGCGCCGCCGATGCGCTGCACATCGAAAACCTCGGCCAGTGGCTCAAGGATGAAGAAGGTCTGACCCTGGTCTGCCAGCTGGTCGAACAAGGAAGTCTGGGTTTTGCCAATGAATAGAATCAGCGTTCGGCTTGCCGATTGGATCAAGGACAACAGTGACATCCGCCACATCCGCGATGCGGTGTTCGTTGCCGAGCAGCACATTCCGCCTGAGCTGGAATTTGACGCCGAAGACCCCCAGGCCGTGCATTTCCTGGCCCTTGAGGGTGACTACCCGATCGGCACCGCGCGCCTGCTGGCAGACGGCACCATCGGCCGCATCTCGGTACTCAAGGACTGGCGCGGGCTGAAAGTGGGCGACGCACTGATGCATGCGGTGATCGCCGAAGCCCAGGCTCGCGACCTCAAGCAACAGACCCTGAGCGCCCAGGTGCATGCCACGCCGTTCTATGAGCGGCTGGGTTTCAAGGTGGTCAGCGAGGAGTTCCTCGAGGCCGGCATCCCCCACGTGGAGATGGTGCGCGAGTCCTGCGACCTCTCCTGAGCAACCTCAGGGCCGCTTGAACCGGCCCTGTTTCGCAGCGGGCTGCAATGGCCCGCTGCGTGCTCTGCAACATTGGTTCACCAGCCAGCTGTATATGCATACAGATAAAACTTGCCTGGCGGCGCTTCTTTGTCCATCCTGACGCTCATCGTCTGCCCATGAAGCGTTCTCGGCCATGCGCCTGTTTCTCTGCGAAAAACCCTCCCAGGCCAAAGATATCGCCAAAGTGCTCGGCGCCACCCGCCGCGGTGACGGCTGCTGGCAAGGCACTGACGTGTGCGTGACCTGGTGCATCGGCCACCTGCTCGAAACCGCCCCGCCCGACAGTTACGACGCCCGCTACAAGCGCTGGAGCCTGGACGACCTGCCGATCATCCCGGGCCAGTGGAAAATGCTGGTCAAGCCAAAAACCGCCAGCCAGTTCAAGGCAGTCAAACGCCTGCTTGGCGAAGCGCGCGAACTGGTCATCGCCACCGACGCCGACCGCGAAGGCGAGATGATCGCCCGTGAGCTGGTCGAGCACTGCCGGTACCGCGGCCCGATCCAGCGCCTGTGGCTGTCGGCGCTGGACGATGCCTCGATCCGCAAGGCTCTGGCCAAGCTGCTGCCCGGCAGCGAGACCTTCAGCCTGTACCATTCAGCTCTGGGCCGTTCGCGTGCCGACTGGCTGATCGGCATGAACATGAGTCGGCTGTTCACCCTGCTCGGGCGTCAATCCGGTTATCAAGGCGTGTTGCCCGTCGGCCGTGTGCAAACCCCGACCCTGCGCCTGGTGGTAGACCGCGATCGCAGCATCGCTGACTTCGTGCCAGTTCCGTTCTGGGCCATCGACGTGCAGCTTGAGCATGCCGGCAGCCTGTTCAACGCACAGTGGCGCGCGCCTGAAGACGCCTGCGATGATCAGGCCCGCTGCCTTAACCAGAGCCTGGCCCAGCAAGCCGCCGCCGATATCGCTGCGGCTGGCAGTGCGCAGGTCAGCAAGCTGGTCACCGAGCGCGTGCGCGAAGCCGCACCACTGCCGTTCGATCTGGGCACCCTGCAGGAAATCTGCTCGAAGAAGTTCGGCTACGGCGCCCAGGAAACCCTCGACATCGCCCAGGCCTTGTACGAAACCCACAAACTGATCACCTACCCGCGCAGCGACTGCGGCTTTCTGCCAATGAGCCAGCACGCCGAGGCGCCGGCCATTCTCGCTGCATTGCAGCGCGCCGATGCCAGCCTGGCGCCGCTGCAAGCGCACCTGCAGCCGCAACGCCGCTCGCGCGCCTGGAACGACGCCAAGGTCAGCGCCCACCACGGCATCATCCCCACTGCCGCCGCCAGTGACCCGACGCGCCTGCCGCCCAAATACAAGGCCGTCTACACCCTGATCCGCGCGCGTTACCTGGCGCAATTTCTGCCCAACCATGAATACGACCGCACCCAGGCTGATTTCGATTGCGCTGGCCACGCCCTGCGCGCCGTCGGCAAGCAGATCGTCGAACCCGGCTGGCGCCGCGCCCTGCCAGAGGCGCTGACGCCGGCCAAGGGCCGTGAAGCGCCGCCGGCGCAGGTGCTGCCAGCCTTGCAGCAAGGCCAGGTCTGCGCAGTGCGCAACGTCCAGCTCAAGGACCTGTGGACCCAGCCGCCGAAGCCTTTCACCGAAGGCGACCTGATCAAGGCGATGAAAAACGTCGCCAAGCTGGTGGATGACCCCAAGCTTAAGCAAAAGCTCAAGGACACCACCGGCATCGGCACCGAGGCCACCCGCGCCAGCATCATCCAGGGCCTGCTCGACCGCGGTTATCTGGTCAAGAACGGCAAGGCCCTGGCCGCCACCCCAGCCGCGTTCAGCCTGATTGACGCCGTCCCACGGGCCATTGCCGACCCGGGCACCACGGCGATCTGGGAGCAGGCTTTGGACATGGTTCAGAGCGGCGAAATGACCCTCGAGGAATTCGTTGCCCGCCAATCGGCCTGGATGGGCAAGCTGGTGGAGCGCTGTAGCGGCATGCGCATGACCATCAGCGGCCCGCTGGCACCCGCCGGTGGCAAGAAGGCGCCCTGGAGCAAGAAGCGCCGCTCGGGCACCAAGGCCAAAGCGGCCGACGGCAAGCCCAAGGCGGCCAAGCCGAGGGTTGCCAGGCGCAAGGCCACTACCTGAGCCTCCGACCTGGCCTCAGGTGCCGCTCTTGAGTCGGCTGAAGGCTCGGGTCAGTTCGCGGTTGAATTGCTTGCCATTGTCGTTCTTGCTGTACAACCGCGCGCGCACCTCGGCCGGCGGATAGGTGCCGGGGGCGTTGCGGATCTGCGCATCGACCAGGTTGTCGGCGGCACTGATCGCATTGGCGTAGTGAATGGTGTCGGTGATCGGTGCGATCACCTCGGGGCGCATCAGGTAGTCCATCAAGGCCCAGGCCGCCTGCGGGTGCGGTGCGTCCTTGGGCACCACCAGCGCGTCGAGCCAGATCAACGTGCCCTCCTTGGGGATTCGGTAATCGAGGCTGTAGGTTTTGCCCGCCTGCTGCGCCTGGCCCTGGGCGATAGCCACGTTGCCGTTCCACGACATCGCCACGCAGGTCTCGCCGTTGGCCAGGTCGCTGATGTTGCGGTCATTGTCGAAGTAGCGGATGTACGGGCGGATCTTGCGCAGTTGTGCCTCGGCCAGCTTGAGGTCCTCGAGGCGCTGCTGATTGATGTCCAGGCCCATGTAGCGCATCACTGCGGCAAACACTTCGTTGGGGTCATTGAGCAGGCTCACCCCGCAATCGGCGAATTTCGCTACCACCGCCGGGTCGAACAGCATCGCCCAGCTGTCCAGCGGCGCATCGCTCAGGCGTGCGGTCACGGCCTGCTGCTGAAAACCGACCCCGGTGGTGCCCCAGGCGTAGGTCCCGGCATAGCGGTTGCCGGGGTCGAACACGGCCATGTGCTGACGAAACTCCTCGCCCACACCCTGCAGATGGGGCAGCCGGCTTTTATCCAGCGGCTGCAACGCGCCGCTGGCAATGGCCCGGCTCAGGTGCTGACCGGCGCTGAGCACCAGGTCATAGCCGCTGCGCCCGGTCAGCAGTTTGGTTTCGGCGGTTTCCAGCGAATCGAAGTGGTCGGCGACCACGCGGATGCCGGTTTCCTTCTCGAAATTGCTCAGCGTGTCTGGCGCCAAGTACTCGCCCCAGATGTACAGGTTGACGGTGTGCTGCGCCGCATCGGCGGCGTGCCCCGCCGCCGCGCTGCCGGCCAGCGCCAACCCAAGTGCCAGCACAGAGGCTTTCATCAGCGAGGCCCTCCGGCGTATTGCGGCATGGTGATGCAGGCAACGTTGCCGCCGCCGAGCAGAATCTCGCGCGAGTTTTCGATGCCGATGATGCGCTTGCCCGGGAACAGCTCTGCCAGGGTCGCCTGGGCCACACTGTCATTGCGGTCGCCGAACAACGGCACGACGATGGCCGAGTTGCCGGCGTAGTAGTTGATGTAAGACGCACAGATCCGCGTGCCGGCTTCGCGCACATGCGTGCCGTCGACCTGATCCAGCCCGGCGGCTTCGGCAGCGGTCCACTGCAGCACATCGGGTTGGGGCAGCTTGTGCACCTTGAGCTCACGGCCGCGGCTGTCGCGGGTGCTGCGCAGGATGTCGTAGGCTTCCTGGTATATCTCCCACTGCGGGTCATCGCGGTTGTCGGTCCATTGCAGCACCACCTCGCCGGGCCGTACAAAGCAGGCCAGGTCGTCGACATGGCCGTCGGTTTCATCGAACTTGCAGCCACGTGGCAGCCAGATCACCTGCTCGGCACCAAGGTAATCCTGCAGGCGCCGGGTCACTTCTGCTTTGCCCAGATGAGCGTTGCGATTGCGGTTGAGCAGGCATTGCTCGGTGGTCAGCAGGCTGCCTTGGCCGTCACTCTGGATGCCGCCGAGTTCTGCGATCAACGGCGCACGGTAGCGGTCCAGGTTTTCGATCTCGAGGACCTTGCGAGCGATCTGGTCGTCCTTGTCCCATGGGTAGTAGAGGCCACCGTCGAGGCCGCCATAGGCGTTGAATTCGAAGTCGACGCCGCGTACCTCGCCGCTGTCATCGTTGACCACGAAGCACGGTCCGCTGTCGCGAAACCAGGTGTCATTGCAAGTCATCTCCACTACCCGCACCGCCTCCGGTAGCAAGCGTCGGGCATTGGCGTATTGCGCGGCGGAGGCACACACAGTGACCGGCTCGCTGCTGGCAATCGCCTTGACGATCTCGACCCACACCTGCTGCGCCGGCTTGGCGCCATTGCGCCACACGTCCGGCCGCTCCGGCCAACCGAGCCAGCAGCCGGCCTTTGCTTCGAACTCGCCGGGCAAGCGGAAACCATCGGCCTTGGGGGTAGTGCTGAGCGAACGTGCCATGGGTCAACCTCGTCGTGACTGGGTGGGATGAGCCGAAGCTACGCCGCCAGCGGACGCACATCCAACGATGAAAACTCAGCGATTGGTGAATTGAATTCACGGTTCGCTGATCTGTTCGATGAACCAGTCAACGAAGTCGCCCACTGCACCGCGCTCCAGCCGCAAGCGTTCGCAGACCAGCGCGTACTGCCCCTGCGCGGTCACACTGGCGCTGAACGGGCGCACCAGCCGGCCACTTTGCAGGTCGGCCTGGCAGGTCAGGTTGTCGCCCATGGCTACGCCCTGGCCGAGCAGCGCCGCCTCCAGCGCCAACGCCGCATGGGGGAAGTACAGCTGGCGGTTGGGCTGGCCGTCTTCGGCGTGGGTGGACAGCCACGAGGTCCAGGTCTTGCCGTCCTGGTCGTCGTGCAACAGACAGTGGCGCAACAGGTCGCGCGGGCGCTTCATGGCGCTCTGGTTGAACAGGCCGGGGCTGCATACTGGAAAGAACTGCAGCAGCGGCAACGGCCGCACGAAGTGCGTGCTGGCGTCCAGCGCGCTGGTGCCGTAGGTGATCGCCAGGTCAACGTCCAGCGCTGGCGCCCCGGCATTGATCGGCTGTTCGAGTAGATGCAGGGTGATATGCGGGTAGCGGCTACTGAAGTCAGCCAGGCGATTGATCAGCCATTTCTGCGCCAGCTCTGCCGTAACCGCAACCCGCAGCACTGCCTGCGAAGCCGGGTCACGCAGCTCGTCACAGGCCTTGCCGATCAACTCGAACGCCTGTTGCAACTGCTGCAGCAGGCGCTCGGCTTCAGCACTCGGGCGCACCTGGCGGCCGACCCGCTCGAACAACGCCACGCCCAGTTGCGCTTCTAACTGGCGAATCTGGTGGCTGACTGCGCTGTCGGTGACGCACAGCTCGGCGGCGGCCCGGCCGAAATGGCCATGGCGAGCGGCGCACTCGAACGTGCGCAAGGCGGTCAGCGAGGGCAGACGGCGCATGGTTGAAGTCCTGACAGGCGGCTGATGGGCATCGCCAGCATCAGCCAGGCGTTGCAATAAATACAAGCTTGCTGGCGAAACCAGCACCAGCTGCTAGATTTTTCAGGCTGAATCACAGCGCCGTCTAGAGCTCGCAATGACCCCCACTACCCTGCTGGACGAAGTCCGCGCGTTTCGCAGCCAACACCCCGAAGTGCGCTATGTCGACCTGATCAGCCTGGACATCCCCGGGCATTTCTACGGTAAACGCTACCCCATCGACATGCTCGAAAAGCTCGCCGCCGGCAGCCCGCTGAAGCTGCCGCAGAACTGCGTGCTGCTCGGTGCCCAGGGTGGCTTGTTCCCGATTGGCGATTACTGCTTCAACGATGGCGACCCGGATGCACTGCGCCGGCTGATCCCCGGTACGCTCAAGCCGGTCAGCTGGGAAAAGCAGCCACTCGGGCAGATGCTGATCAGCTCCGACGGCACCGATGCGCCCATAGAGTTCGAGCCGCGCGAGGTCCTCGCCCGGGTGCTGCAGCGTCTGCAGGCGCGGGGCATTCGCCCGGTGGTTGCATTCGAGCTGGAGTTTTACCTGTTCGACCGCGCGCTGCAGGACGGCCTGCCGCAGTTTCCCCGCGACCCGGTCAGTGGCGATCGCGATGACCAGCCCAACCTGCATATCGAGCGGTTGTCGCGCTTCTGCGAAGTGCTGCACGACATGGTCGAAACCGCCAACGCCCAAGGCGTCGATGCCAACGTCATCACCGCAGAGCTCGGCCCGGGTCAGTTCGAGATCAACTTCGGCCACTGCGACGACGGCCTGCGCGCCGCCGACTGGGCCGCCCTGTTCTGCCGCAGCAGCCGCGGTGTGGCGCGCAAGCACGGCCTGCGCGCCAGCTTCATGAGCAAGCCCTACCTGCAGGCACCCGGCAGTGGCATGCACGTGCATGTCAGCCTTTACGACAGCAGCGGCAACAACGTGCTCGCCGCCGACCAGCAGCGGCCGTTGCGCCATGCCGTGGCCGGCTGCCTGGCGCTGCTGCCGCAGTGCATGCCGATCTTTGCCGGCAACCACAATGCGTTTCGCCGCTATGGCGCCATGGTCAACGCCGCCAGCCGCGCCAGCTGGGGCTTTGAAGATCGTGACGCGTGCATTCGCATCCCCGAGTCGGACTCACGCAACCTGCGCATCGAGCATCGCCTGGCCGGTGCCGACGCCAATCCGTACCTGGTGCTGGCGGCAATCCTCTGTGGCATGGAGCAAGGTCTGGCGGCCCGACAAGAGCCGATTGCCCCGCTCAATGATGATCGCACCAGCGGCATCGACTTTCCCAAGGACATGCTTAGCGCGGTGGCCGCGATGCAAGCGCATCCTGCGGTCAGTGCCGGGCTCGGTGAGGAGTTTGTGAAGGTGTACTGCGAAAACAAACGCCAGGACCACCTGGCCTTCATGAATGAAGTCAGCGCACGCGAGTATCACTGGTTCCTGTAGCGGGCGGCTAAACCGCCTCGATACTGGCCACACCCGACGCTGGCGTTTACCATGGCAGCCTTTGCCGCGGCCTTTTGCCGCGCACTGCCGCTAAGCCCGAATCCTCATGCCTTTCGAACTCTCCGTTGAACCGCTGACGCTGCTGATCCTGACACTGGTTGCCTTTGTTGCCGGCTTTATCGACGCCATTGCCGGCGGCGGTGGTCTGTTGACTACCCCTGCGCTGCTGACCGCGGGCATGCCGCCGCATCTGGTGCTGGGCACCAACAAACTCAGCTCGACCTTCGGCTCGGCCACCGCCGGCTTCACCTACTACCGGCGCAAGCTGTTCCACCCGGCGCAGTGGCGTCCGGCGCTGTTCGGCACCCTGGTAGGTGCCCTGCTCGGCGCGGTGATCGCCCATTACCTGCCGGCGGAGTGGCTGAACAAGATGCTGCCGGTGGTGGTGTTTGCCTGTGGCATCTACCTGTTGTTCGGTGGCACGCCAAAGGCGCCGCTGGACGCCGATGCGCCGATCAAGAAAACCTGGCAGTTGCCTCAGGGCTTCACCCTGGGCTTCTACGATGGCGTCGCCGGGCCAGGCACCGGTGCGTTCTGGACAGTCAGCACGCTGCTGCTGTATCCGATCGATCTGGTCCGCGCCAGTGGTGTGGCGCGGAGCATGAACTTCGTCAGCAACGCGGCGGCGCTGACGGTGTTCATCGCCTCTGGTCAGGTCGACTATATCGTGGGCCTGGCCATGGGCCTGGCGGTGATGGTCGGGGCGTTCTTTGGCGCACGCACGGCAATCAGCGGCGGCAGCAAGTTCATCCGCCCGGTATTCATCACTGTGGTCCTGGCGCTGACCGTGCGCCTAGCCTGGCAGCACTGGTTCGGCCAGGCCTAAGCGGCGCGCCACATACAGATCGATCAAGTGCCGGGCAATCGAACGCCCGGCCGGCAGTGGCGGCAGGGCATGCACGTTGAACCACTGCGCATCCTCGATCTCGTCCGGCTGCATGACGATCTCGCCACCGGCGTACTCGGCGTGAAAACCGAGCATCATCGAGTGCGGGAACGGCCAGCACTGGCTGCCGACGTACTGGATGTTCTTCACCTCTACCGCCACCTCTTCACGCACTTCACGCACCAGGCAGTCCTCAGCCGACTCGCCCGGCTCGGCAAACCCGGCCAGGGTGCTGTACACGCCAGTGACAAAGCGCGGTGAGCGCGCCAGCAGAATCTCGTCGCCGCGGGTGACCAGCACGATCATGCTGGGCGAAATGCGCGGGTAGCTGCGCAGGTCGCAGCGGGCACAGTGCATGGCCCGCTCCCAGTGGATCTGGGTCATGGCCTGGCCGCAGCTGCCGCAAAAGCGATGCTCACGCGCCCAGGTGCCGATCTGCGCCGCGTAGCCAAGCAGCTTGTAGATATCGAAGTCGCCTTCGAGCATGAACTGGCGCAGGCCACGCCAACCGCAACCGCTCACATCAGCAGTGCTACGCAGCTCCAGCAGGAACACCGGCTCACCGTCGAAGTGACCGATGCCGTGCTCGCAGAGGATGTCCAGGTCCTGGCGCTTGAGCCATTCACGCGGGAACAGCACGCCGTTATCGTCCAGCAGAAACCCGTCCGGGCCGCGGGCCACGGCCAGCCCTCCGGCGACATTGGGGTCGAGTACTGCGCTAGTCCAGCGTGCTGACATGGTGGGCTTTCCTTCAAGCGCGTCCACCGCCTCGGTCAGTCGGCGAACGTCGGTTTCTGTTTGCTCATGTGAGCCGCGACGGCGACCCGCAAGTCTTCGGACTGCAGCATGGCGGCGTTCCAGGTCGCAATGTACTCAAGGCCATCGGCGATACTGTGCTCGCGCATGTAATTGAGCATCTGCTTGCTGCCGGCCACGGCAATGGGGGATTTTCCCGCAATTTCACGGGCAATGGCAAAGACTCCGTCGAGCAGCGCCGCGTGATCGGGGTAAACCCGGTTGACCAGGCCGATCTGGTGCGCCTCCTGCGCCTCGACATGGCGCCCGGTGTAGGCCATTTCGCGCATCACGCCATCAGCGATGATCCGCGGCAGGCGCTGCAGGGTGCCGACGTCGGCGGCCATGCCCATGTCGATTTCCTTGATCGAAAACTGCGCGTCGCTGCTGCAATAACGCATGTCACAGGCCGAGATCAGGTCGATGGCGCCGCCCAGGCAGTAGCCCTGGATCGCTGCCAGCACCGGTTTGCGGCAGTTGTCGACGGCGGTGAACGACGCCTGCATGTTGAGGATGGTCTTGCGTAGCAAGCGCGCATTGCGGCCGACGTCCTTGCCCAGCTGGTTGGCCAGCGAGGCCAGCATCATCAAGTCGATGCCGGACGAGAAGTGCTTGCCGGCGCCGCTGATGACCACTGCGCGGACCGCATCGGTGTCATCGATCCACTGGAAGATCTCGATGATTTCCTGCCAGAACGCCGCGTTCATCGCGTTGATTTTTTCCGGGCGGTTGATCTGCACGTGAGCGATGTTTTCGGTCAGTTCGACTGTGAACGCGGTGTAGTCGGTCATCGGTGGCACTCTGGTGGCAAATGGGGTCTGCGCCGGACTATAGCGCACCTGTTGGTCATCTGCTTAAGGTCTGCTGGATTCTGAATACTGCGCCTGGTTTGAGGACGTCCGGGGCTGCTTTGCAGCCCTTTCGCGACACAAGGCCGCTCCTACAGTTGCGCAATGAGCGTGCTTTGCGGCACCGTGCGCGACTGCAGAATCATAAGGATACAAATTCATGGAACGCTCCCTGCCGAGCACCCTCGCCCATTCGTTTCTTGGCCAGTCGCCGCGCTGGTACAAGGCGGTAATCTGCCTGTTCCTGTTGCTCAACCCGCTGGTGCTGGCCACTCTAGGCCCGGTAGCGACGGGCTGGCTGCTGGTGATCCAGTTCATCTTCACCTTAGGGATGGCACTCAAGTGCTACCCGCTGATGCCAGGCGGGCTGCTGCTGATCGAGGCGTTGTTGCTCAAGCTGACCACCGCCCAGGCGCTGTACGACGAACTACTGCACAACTTCCCGGTGATTCTGCTGCTGATGTTCATGGTCGCCGGCATTCACTTCATGAAGGAACTGCTGCTGTTCCTGTTTTCGAAGATCCTGCTCGGGGTGCACAGCAAGACCGTGCTGGCGCTGCTGTTCTGCGTACTGTCAGCGTTCCTCTCGGCGTTTCTCGATGCACTGACGGTAACGGCAGTGATTATCAGTGCCGCAGTCGGCTTTTATGCGGTGTATCACCGGGTCGCTTCCGGTGCCAATCCACGTGAAGACTCGGAGTTGGGCAGCGACCAGCAGGTCGCCCAGCTGCACCGCGAAGACCTTGACCAGTTCCGCACCTTTCTGCGTAGCCTGCTCATGCACGGCGCTGTCGGCACCGCGCTGGGCGGCGTCTGCACGCTGGTCGGCGAGCCGCAGAACCTGCTGATCGGGCATGAGCTGGGGTGGCACTTCGCTGACTTCTTCTTCAAGGTCGCGCCGGTATCGCTGCCGGTGCTGGGTGCCGGCCTGCTGACCTGCGTCGTGCTGGAAAAGCTACGCCTGTTCGGCTACGGCACCCTGATGCCGACGCGCGTGCGCCAGGTGCTGGCCACCCACGCGGCCGAGGACGATGCCGCACGCACGCCGGCCCAGCGCCTGGCACTGTGGGTGCAAGGGCTGGCGGCGCTGCTGTTGATTGTCTGCCTGGGCCTGCACATTGCCGAAGTCGGCTTGATCGGCCTGATGGTGATAGTGCTGATCACGGCCTTCACCGGTATCACCGATGAGCACCGTCTGGGCCGTGCCTTCCAGGACGCCATGCCATTCACCGCGCTACTGGTGGTGTTTTTTGCGGTAGTGGCGGTGATCCACCAGCAGCAGCTGTTCAGCCCGTTGATCGCAGCGGTGTTGGCCCTGCCGCCCGAGCAACAACCGGGCATGCTCTATCTGGCCAACGGCTTGCTCTCGGCAATCAGCGATAACGTGTTCGTTGCCACCATCTACATCACCGAAGTGAAGCAGGCGTTCATCGACGGACGCATGAGCCGCGAGCACTTCGAGACCCTGGCGGTGGCGATCAATACCGGCACCAACCTGCCCAGCGTGGCCACGCCCAATGGCCAGGCAGCGTTTCTGTTTCTGCTGACCTCGGCGATCGCGCCGCTGGTGCGCCTGTCGTACGGGCGCATGGTGTGGATGGCGCTGCCCTACACCGTGGTCATGGGCGGCCTGGGCTGGTATGCGGTGACCTACTGGTTGTAACCGGCAGTGTTCAGGCGCTCTGCCGCCGCATGGCCAGGATCGCAGCGCCAAAGCCGATGAAGGTAGTGCCCACCACCCGGCTGACCCAGCGAGCAAACTGCGGCCGGGTCAGCACGCCTTTGGCCCGTGCTGCGAGGCTGGCGTAGACCGCCAGCGACAGCAGCGACAACGCCATGAAGATCGCGGTCAGGATCAAGAACTGCGGCAGCAATGCCGCGCCCTGATCGATGAACTGGGGAAACAAGGCGGTGAAAAACATGGTCGCCTTGGGGTTGGTCGCTGCGGTCAGAAACGCCGACTTGTATAGTTTCAGCCGCGTCGGCCTGAGCACCTTCACCGGTGCTGCGCCCGCCTCCGCCAGCATCGGATTCTTCTTCAGCAGCTGCTTGCCGCCGAGATAGAACAGGTAGGCTGCACCGAGAATCTTCACCGCGTTGAACAGCACTTCCGAGCTGGCCAGCAGCGCGCCCAAGCCGAGCATCGCCGCAGCCGACAGGCAGAACAGCCCGCTGACATTGCCCAGCGATGACCAGATCGCCGAACGTGCGCCGTACAGAATACTGTTGTTGATCGCCATCAACGAGGCCGGCCCTGGGCTGGCAATGGCGATCGCGGCGACCAGGGTGTAGGCAAGTAGCGAGTGGCTGTCCATGGCGTGTAACCCGATAAGCAAGTGAGGTGCTGCAGCGCTTGACTGTGCACAAGAGGCTCCGATGCTAAAGCACTCACTCACCCCGCATAAGTTACAGATGACCCTGAATCAGGCCATACAGAGCCCTCGCAGCATTCAAGCAATCTGCTCGCCCTTGGGCAGTGCGCGCTGCAGATCCTGCGCCGAGGGCTGCCCAGGATGCAGCGTCACCGGCACCGACTTGGCCGCCGGCACTTTGCTGCGTTCGGCGTGATGCCACAGCGGGATCAATGCGTTGCACTCGGGGTAATACGCCGCCGCGCAACCTGCGGGGATGTCGTAGGCGATGATCTGCATCGGCCCGACTTCGCGGCGCACGTCAGGCTCGACGGCGGTGCGCAGGTTGACCCAGTCGCCCGGGGCAAAACCCAGCCGAGTGACGTCGCTGTGGTTCATGAACACCACGCTGCGAGTGCCAT
Source organism: Pseudomonas sp. EZ-C24 (assembly GCF_014525325.1). NCBI lineage: Bacteria > Pseudomonadati > Pseudomonadota > Gammaproteobacteria > Pseudomonadales > Pseudomonadaceae > Pseudomonas > Pseudomonas sp. EZ-C24. The sequence continues at coordinate 1,193,379 of NZ_JACDIU010000014.1, forward strand.
GCACGCCGCGAAAGCGGTCATCGTAGCCATAGATGGTGGTGTTGAACTGATCGTTGCTGCGCAGCGTCATCAACTGCAGTACATCACGCCGCTCAGGGCTGACGGATACGTCATCATCCTCATCCAGGCGCCCGGCCGTGACGAACTGCGCCTTGCCCGATTCGGTCTGCCACTGGCGCTCGCAGGCCGGCAGCGGCCGATGGAAACCACCGCGCTGCCACATGCGGGTTTCCATGTCGTGGAAGATCTGCGGATACACCGCTGCGATCGCCTCGCGTACCAGCGCGTAGTCACGGCGCCAGGCGTCCCAGGGGATGTTCGCCTGCCCCGCGGTCAGGGTCGCTTCGGCCAGCCCGGCAATGATCGCTACTTCGGCGCGCAGGTGCTCGCTGGCCGGCTCCGCGGTGCCGCGCCAGCCATGCAGGCAGCCGGTACTGTCTTCGGTGCTGTAGCTTTGCGCCACACCGTCCTGGCGGTCGATCTCGATACGCCCCAGACACGGCAGCAACCAGCCATCGCGCCCCGGCAGCAAGTGGGTGCGGTTGAGCTTGGTGGCGACCTGCACGTTCAACTGAAGGTTGGCCCAGGCCGGCTCCATTCGCGAGGTGTCCGGGATAGCCCGGAGGAAGTTACCGCCCAGACCGATGAAGGCTTTCACCGAGCCCGCGAGGATGCCCTCACAGGTATCCACGGTAGCCAGCCCCATCTGCTCGGGCACCTTGAAGGCGAACAGCGCTTCAATCTTGTCCACCGGCACTTTGGCCGGGTCTTCGGTGATCCCTACTGTGCGCTGGCCCTGCACGTTGGAATGGCCACGCACCGGGCACACACCGGCGCCGGGCTTGCCGATATTGCCGCGTAGCAGCAACAGGTTGACCAGCATCTGCACGTTGGCCACGCCATGACGATGCTGGGTCATGCCCATGCCGAACACCAGCATCACCCGCTCACTGCGGGCATATACCGTGGCGGCGGCTTCCATCGCCGCGCGGGCCAGCCCCGAGCGCTGCTCGAGCGTAGCCCAGCTGTAGCTGTCGACCTGTTCGACAAAGCTGGCAAATCCCTCGGTATGTTCGGCGATGAAGGCATGATCGAGCACCGCCGGCCGGCCCTCGACATGTGCCACGCGGTCCATCTCCAGCAGCGTCTTGCTGATGCCAAGCACCGCCGCCAGATCGCCGCCGATGGCCACTTGATGATACTGGCTGCTGATCACCGTAGAGTCTGGGCCAAGCATCTGGCGCGGTGACTGCGGGTTGACGAAGCGCTCCAGGCCGCGCTCGCGCAGCGGGTTGAAGGTGATGATCGGCACCCCACGCCTGCGCGCATGCTGTAGTGGGTGAAGCATGCGTGGGCTGTTGCTGCCGACGTTCTGGCCGAAGAAGAAGATGCAGTCGGTCTGCTCGAAGTCTTCCAGGGTAACGGTGCCGACCGGCACGCCAATGCTCTCCTGCAAGCCAACCGAGGTGCTCTCGTGGCACATGTTGGAGCTGTCCGGCAGGTTGTTGCTGCCGTAGGCACGGGCAAACAGCTGGTACATGAACGAGGCTTCCAGCGAAGCCCGCCCCGAGGCATAGAACACCACTTGCTCGGGCGACAGCCTGCGCAGGGTCTGGCCGATTTCACGGTAGGCCTGCTCCCAGCTCACCGGCAGATAGCGATCACTGGCACGGTCATAGCGCAGCGGCTCGGTCAGGCGCCCATGCTGTTCAAGGTCGTGGTCACTCCAGCTGCGCAATTCGCTGAGGGTATGCCGTGCGAAGAACTCAGGTTTGGTGCGTAACGAAGTCAGCTCCCAGGCAGTAGCCTTGGCGCCGTTTTCACAGAACTCCAGCGCATGCGGATTACCCGGTTTGGCCCAGGCGCAACTGACGCAGGCAAAGCCGTCCGGTTTGTTCTGCTTGAACAGCGCCTTGGGTGACTTGTCCAAGGCCTGCTCACGCCAGAGGATGGTCATCACTGAGTGCGCCGACCCCCAACCTCCCGCCGCCGAGTGATAGGGCTTGAAGCGGGCGTGCGGATGAATAAGCGACGACATGGCGTGCCTCGGCTGGCTGGATCAGAGGATTTGTCTAGATATTACGAGGCGAGACTGAGGGCTAAAGTTCAGGGCGGTTGCGGCGGGTCGACGCCAACGGTCGATCCGGCTACTGTGGGCGGCCGAGTTCCCTCACGCAAAGGATTGAAGCTGTGATCACCTGCCACCTGAAATACGTTATCGACCCCTATCAGATACCTGCATTCGAGGCCTACGCGCGGCTATGGATCGGCCTGGTCAATCGCATGGGCGGCACCCATCACGGTTATCTGCTGCCCGCCGAGGGCGCGAGCAATATCGCTTACTGCCAGTTCAGCTTCCCCAGCCTTGCCGCCTACGAGCAGTACCGCAAGGACTCTGAGAGCGACCCTGAGTGCCAGGCCGCATTTGCCCTGGCAACCGAACAGCGCTTTATCCTCAGCTACGAGCGCAGCTTCATGCGCCCCGTGTTCGAGTAAGTGCATCAGGGCAGCGTCTGCTGCCCCTTGCACATGTGCCCCGCTAGGCCGCCAGGCGCCCGCTGGCAATCGCTTCCGAGGCCGCCAGCATCGCGCGCAACAACACCGCGCAACCAGCGCCAAGATCTTCCGGCGTGGCGTTCTCGATTTCGTTGTGGCTGATGCCGTTTTCGCACGGCACAAAGATCATCCCGGCCGGCCCCAGCTCAGCGAGAAAGATCGCGTCATGCCCTGCCCCGCTGACGATATCCATGTGCGACAGCCCCAGCGCACCTGCAGCACTGCGGACTGCCTCGACACAGGTCTTGTCGAAGTACAGCGCAGGGAAATCCGCAGTCGGCGTCAGCTCGAAACTCAGCCCATGTTTGGCACAGGTCGCCTCGATCACCGCTTGCACTTCAGCGATCATCGCTTGCAACCGATCGGCTTCAAGGTGACGGAAATCCAGGGTCATGCGTACTTCGCCGGGGATCACGTTGCGTGAGCCGGGATACGCCTGCAGACAGCCGACCGTACCGCAGGCATGCGGTTGATGGCTGTGCGCGGTGCGGTTGACCGCTTCGACCACCGCCGCCGCGCCGACCAGAGCGTCCTTGCGCAGGTGCATCGGCGTCGGCCCGGCATGCGCCTCGACCCCGCGCAGGGTCAGGTCGAACCACTTCTGGCCAAGCGCGCCGAGCACCACGCCAATGGTCTTGGCCTGATCCTCAAGGATCGGCCCCTGCTCGATATGCGCCTCGAAATAGGCGCCCACCGGATGGCCGAGTACCGCGCGCGGGCCGGCGTAGCCGATCCCGTCCAACGCCTCGCCGACGCTGACGCCTTGCGCATCGGTCTTGGCCAGCGTCTCTTCCAGAGTGAACTTGCCGGCGAACACCCCGGAACCCATCATGCACGGCGCAAAGCGGGAGCCTTCTTCGTTGGTCCACACCACCACTTCCAGCGGTGCTTCGGTTTCCACGCCGAGGTCGTTCAGGGTGCGGATCACCTCCAGCCCGGCCATGACACCGAAGCAGCCGTCGAACTTGCCGCCAGTGGGTTGAGTGTCGATATGGCTGCCGGTCATCACCGGCGCCAGCGCAGGATTACGCCCGGGCCGGCGGGCAAAGATATTGCCGACCGCGTCGATGCTGACGCTGCAACCAGCGGCCTCGCACCACTGCACGAACAGGTCGCGCGCCTGGCGGTCGAGGTCGGTCAGGGCCAGCCGACAGACGCCGCCCTTGGCCGTGGCACCGAGGCGCGCCAGTTCCATCAATGATTGCCACAAGCGCTGGCTGTCGACATGGCTGTGGCTGGATTGCAGGACATCCTTGGCAGGGGTCATGGGCATATCTCCTCAGGCAAATGAGTGGCTGCGTGGTTGTGCGTGCGGCTTTATGGCAACGGCTTGGCCAGGCGCACCGGGCTGCGTGCGGCCAGCGGGCCGAGCACGTAGTACAGCGCCGCACCCAGCAGCGAACCGGTGAACCAGCCATAGTCGTAGAACCAGCTGAAGCTGCTGTTGCCGATCGACATCACCGTCAGCGCCACTGGCAGGGCAAAGGCCACAAAACCGGCCCAGTTCCAGGCCGGATAGGCGTCATCGCGGTACAGCCCGGCCAGGTCCAGTTGCTGTCGGCGGATCAGGAAGTAGTCCACCACCATGATCCCGGCGATCGGCCCGAGCAGGCTCGAATAGCCCAGCAGCCAGTTGGAGTACACGCTCTCAAGGCTCAGGTCGGAGACGATCCAGCCCAGTTTCTTCAGCAGCTCGTGGCCCATCAGCAGCAGGCCGATGACACCGGTCAGCAGCACTGCGCGGGTGCGCCCGATCAGGCGCGGGGCGATGTTCTGAAAGTCGTTGGTCGGCGAGACGATGTTGGCCGCAGTATTGGTCGACAAGGTGGCAATCACGATCAAGGCCATGGCCAGCGCGACCCAGCCTGGGCTCTGGATGCGGCCGATCAGGCTGACCGGGTCGGATATGGTTTCCCCGACCAGCGACGCCGAGGCCGCGGTCAGCACCACGCCCAGTGAAGCGAACAGGAACATGGTCAGCGGCAGGCCAAAGATCTGCCCGAGAATCTGGTCTTTCTGGCTCTTGGCGTAGCGGCTGAAGTCGGGGATGTTCAGCGACAAGGTCGCCCAGAAGCCGACCATCGCCGTCAGCCCGGCGCAGAAGTAACTGACCACGCTGGCGCCTTCCGGGCGTTTTGGCGGCTGCGCCAGCAGTTCGGTCATCGACATATGCGGCAAGGCCCAGAACAGCAGACCAAAGCCGACCGCCACCAGCAGCGGCGCCGAGAGCGTCTCCAGCCACTTGATCGACTCCGCCCCGCGCAGCACTACCCACAGGTTGAGCACCCAGAAGATCATGAAGCCGATCACCTCACCGGTGCCGGCCAGGGCCTTCCAGCCATCGAAGATCGAGCTGAGAAACAGGTGGATGGCCAGGCCGCCGAACATGGTCTGGATACCAAACCAGCCACAGGCCACCACCGCCCGGATCAGGCACGGCACGTTCGAGCCGATGATGCCGAATGACGAACGCAGCAGCACCGGGAACGGGATGCCGTACTTGGTGCCGGGGAAGGCATTCAGGGTCAGTGGGATCAACACGATCAGGTTGGCCAGCAGGATCGCCAGCAGCGCTTCGCCCACACTCAGGCCGAAATACGCCGTGAGCACACCGCCCAGGGTGTAGGTCGGCACGCAGATGGACATGCCCACCCACAGCGCGGTGATGTGCCACTTGTTCCAGGTGCGCTGGTGCACCTTGGTCGGTGCCATGTCGTGGTTGTAGCGCGGGCTGTCGAGGACGTCGGAGCCTTCGGACAACTCGCACAAGCCGTCCTTTTCGATCACTTGCGATCTGCTCTGTTGCATGGGGCCTTCTCCAGGTTTTTCTAATTGTTTGCTCATCGGGCTAATGCGATGGCCGGAGTACCACCAGCAGTACTGCACCTGCGGCCCGGCCTGGCTGCGGGCGCACTCAATAAACGTGCCGAGTCGGCCAAAGGCTGTCTCGCTTGCCGCCGCCGGCCGCAGGTAACGTGCTGTTGTGCAAAGCATTCAAGTCATTCTTCGGTGTTGCCCTCGGTGGTGGCGGCCGGTGAACGTCAAAGCCGATTCACGGCAGCGGGTTTCAAACTGGTGCAGGCAATTTATTTTCACTTTGGCGTGCCTGTGTATCGCCGGATTTAAACATCTGATTTCGCATGAGAAATCTTGACCAAATTGGCATCTTGTCAAGTGCGTCAAAATGGTGAGGCGCCTCACCATTTTGGTGAATTTTGATTTTTATCCTTATAAATCAACTGCTTAATAACGATATATGCTTATAAAAATATTTCTTGAACAATAGTAGATCAACAACTAGATTTCATTCTTGTCAGGTCTGACAGGATTGAAAATATCCTCCAGCTACTGGCAGCACGATAATTTCAAGAACCGGCCAAGACCGGTCAGCCTGCGAGGAAGACGGCATGTCCCTGATGATCCGTGGTGCCACCGTGGTCACCCACGAAGAGAGCTACCCCGCCGATGTCCTGTGTGTCGATGGCCGTATTCAGGCCATTGGGCAAAACCTCGATGTACCCGCCGGCTGCGAGATCCTCGATGGCAGTGGCCAGTACCTGATGCCTGGTGGCATTGACCCGCACACCCATATGCAATTGCCGTTCATGGGCACCGTGGCCAGCGATGACTTTTTCACCGGCACCGCTGCAGGTCTGGCCGGTGGCACCACCTCGATCATCGACTTCGTCATCCCCAACCCGCAGCAGTCGCTGCTCGAGGCTTTTCATACCTGGCGCGGCTGGGCCGAGAAGTCGGCGAGTGACTATGGTTTTCATGTCGCCATCACCTGGTGGAGCGAACAGGTTGCCGAAGAGATGGGCGAGCTGGTGGCCAAGCATGGGGTCAACAGCTTCAAGCATTTCATGGCCTACAAGAACGCGATCATGGCGGCCGACGATACTCTGGTCGCCAGCTTCGAGCGCTGCCTGCAACTGGGCGCGGTGCCGACCGTGCATGCCGAAAACGGCGAGCTGGTCTATCACCTTCAGCAAAAGCTGCTGGCCCAGGGCATGACCGGCCCCGAGGCACACCCGCTGTCACGCCCGCCGCAGGTAGAAGGTGAAGCCGCCAGCCGTGCCATCCGCATCGCCGAGACGCTGGGTACGCCGGTGTATCTGGTGCACGTCTCGACCCGCGAAGCACTCGACGAAATCACCTACGCCCGGGCCAAGGGCCAGCCGGTCTACGGCGAAGTGCTGCCCGGCCACCTGCTGATCGACGACAGCGTGTATCGCCACCCGGACTGGTCCACAGCCGCCGGCTATGTGATGAGCCCGCCGTTCCGCCCGCGCGAGCACCAGGAAGCGCTGTGGCGCGGCTTGCAATCGGGCAACCTGCACACCACTGCAACCGATCACTGCTGCTTCTGCGCCGACCAGAAAGGCGCCGGGCGCAATGACTTCAGTCGCATCCCCAATGGCACCGCCGGCATCGAAGACCGCATGGCCGTGCTCTGGGACGCCGGCGTAAACAGTGGCCGGTTGTCGATGCACGAGTTTGTTGCGCTGACCTCGACCAACACCGCGAAGATCTTCAACCTGTTCCCGCGCAAGGGCGCGATTCGCGTCGGCGCCGATGCCGACCTGGTGCTGTGGGACCCGCAAGGCACACGGACGATTTCGGCCAAGACCCACCATCAACGGGTCGACTTCAATATCTTCGAAGGTCGCACCTTGCGCGGTATCCCCAGCCACACCATCAGCCAGGGCCGACTGGTCTGGGCTGACGGTGACCTGCGCGCCGAAATGGGCGCCGGGCGCTACCTGGAACGGCCCGCCTACCCCTCGGTATTCGAAGTGCTCAGCCGCCGCGCCGAGCACCAGCGCCCGACGCCCGTCGAGCGCTGATTCAGCCTGCAAGGCGCACCGGCCCGGGAGAGGCCGGGCGCAGCCGTATTGCTGTTGTCTGCCATCAACCCAGACCGGCCAGGCGAGTAACCGCCGCCTGTACCGACAAAAAAAAGAGAGAGGCTCCAACCGTGATCGATGCCCTGAAGCACTTGCCGCGCCCGCGTGCCGGCGCCGAACAACTGGCCGATAACTTCGGCGATCTCGCCCCCCCCCTCACCGCCCGCCAGGCTGCCGTGGAAAGCGCCCGCTGCCTGTACTGCTTCGATGCACCGTGCATCAACGCATGCCCCAGCGATATCGACATCCCGTCGTTCATCCACCGAATCAGCGACGACAACCTGCAGGGTGCCGCCGAGAAGATCCTCTCGGCGAACATCCTCGGCGGCAGCTGCGCGCGGGTCTGTCCGACCGAGATCCTCTGCCAGCAAGCCTGCGTGCGCAACAACGCCCAGGAATGCGCACCGGTCCTGATCGGCTTGCTGCAACGCTACGCAGTAGACAATGCCAATTTCAGTGAACACCCGTTCAAGCGCTCACCTGCCAGCGGCAAGCGCATTGCCGTGGTCGGCGCCGGCCCTGCCGGGCTGTCGTGCGCGCACCGGCTGGCCATGCACGGGCATGACGTGGTGGTCTACGAAGCACAAGAGAAGGCCGGTGGCCTCAATGAATACGGCATCGCCCGCTACAAGCTGGTGGACGACTACGCCCAGCGCGAGGTCGATTTCTTGCTCGGCATCGGCGGCATCGAGATTCGCCATGGTCAGCGCCTGGGCGCCAACCTCAGCCTCACCGAGCTGCATCAGCAATATGATTCGGTGTTCCTCGGTGTGGGCCTGAATGCTGTGCGCCAGCTGGGTCTGGCGGACGAAGAGGCGCCAGGCCTGCTCGCAGCCACCGAGTACATCCGCGAGCTGCGCCAGGCTGATGATCTCAGCCAACTGCCGCTGGCAGAGCGCTGCCTGGTGATCGGCGCGGGCAACACGGCGATCGATATGGCCGTGCAGATGAGCCGCCTCGGCGCTCGCGACGTCAACCTGGTGTATCGCCGCGGCCATGCCGACATGGGCGCCACCGAGCATGAACAGGATATCGCCAAGGCCAACCAGGTCCGCTTGCACACCTGGGCGCGCCCCGATGCGGTGTTGCTGGATGACATGGGTCGCGTGCGTGGCATGCGCTTCATACGTACCGAGATGGCCGACGGTCGCCTGCGCGACACCGGCGAAAGCTTCGAGCTGGCTGCCGATGCCATCTTCAAGGCCATCGGCCAACGCTTCGACGACACCAGCCTGAGCGACCCACTGGCGGCGCAACTGGCCCGCGACGGCGAGCGCATTCGCGTCGACCAGTGCCTGCGCACCAGCCTACCCGGCGTGTATGCCGGCGGTGACTGCACGGCGCTCGGCCAGGACCTCACCGTACAGGCAGTGCAACACGGCAAACTGGCCGCTGAAGCCATCCATGCCCAACTCATGCTCAATGTGGAGGCCGCATAAATGGCCGATCTGTCCATCGTATTCGCTGGCATCAAGGCGCCCAACCCGTTTTGGCTGGCCTCCGCACCACCCACCGACAAGGCCTACAACGTGGTCCGCGCGTTCGAGGCTGGCTGGGGCGGTGTGGTCTGGAAAACCCTCGGCGAAGACCCGGCCGCAGTCAACGTGTCGTCGCGCTACTCGGCGCACTTCGGCGCCAACCGGCTGGTGCAGGGCATCAACAATATCGAACTGATCACCGACCGCTCCCTGGAGATCAACCTGCGCGAGATCACCCAGGTGAAGAAGGACTGGCCGGATCGCGCGCTGATCGTGTCGCTGATGGTGCCCTGTGAAGAGGAGTCGTGGAAGTTCATCCTGCCGCTGGTCGAAGCCACCGGTGCCGACGGCATCGAGCTCAACTTCGGCTGCCCCCACGGCATGCCCGAGCGCGGCATGGGCGCGGCGGTCGGCCAGGTGCCCGAATACGTCGAGATGGTCACCCGCTGGTGCAAGACCTACTGCTCGCTGCCGGTGATCGTCAAGCTGACGCCGAACATCACCGACATCCGCCAGTCGGCGCGCGCGGCCCATCGCGGAGGCGCCGATGCGGTGTCGCTGATCAACACCATCAACTCGATCACCAGCGTCGATCTGGACCGCATGGTCGCCCACCCTATCGTTGGCGATCAGAGCACCCACGGCGGCTACTGCGGCTCGGCGGTCAAGCCGATCGCGCTGAACATGGTTGCGGAAATTGCACGCGATCCGCAGACCCGCGGCTTGCCGATCTGCGGCATCGGTGGCATTGGCAACTGGCGTGATGCTGCCGAGTTCATCGCCCTGGGCAGTGGCGCAGTACAGGTGTGCACGGCGGCGATGCTGCATGGTTTTCGGATTGTCGAGGACATGCAGGACGGCTTGTCGCGCTGGATGGATCAGCATGGCCATCAAAGCCTGGAAGCGTTCCGCGGTCAGGCGGTGGCGCACACGACTGACTGGAAGTACCTGGACATCAACTATCAGGTCATCGCCAAGATCGATCAGGATGCCTGCATCGGTTGTGGCCGCTGCCATATTGCCTGCGAAGACACCTCGCACCAGGCCATCGACAGCACGGTCAAGGCGGATGGCACGCACATCTACAGCGTGATCGATCAGGAGTGTGTGGGCTGTAACCTGTGCCAGATCACCTGCCCGGTCGAGAACTGTATCGAGATGGTCCCGCAGGACACCGGCAAGCCGTATCTGAACTGGACCCAGGACCCGCGCAACCCCTACCGCGAAGCCAGCTGAGGGCTGAACAGCGGCTATACAGTGCGCCGGGCTCAAGCCCGGCGCAGCTGTTTCAGGGCTCCAGGCCGATCCCGCGCAGGATCACCCCGGTTACGGTCTGGATGGCGCGCTCAAAGGCCATGTCCGACAGCGGCTCACCACCGTTGAGCAACGTCACCTGATAGCCAAAGTCGGCGTAGTGCTGGGTGGCGGCCCAGATCATGTACAGCAAGGCAGACGGCTCGACCGGCAGAATCTGCCCTTCTTCGACCCAGCGACGGATCTTGTTCTCCTTCGACTGCGCCCACGGCACCAAGCTTTCGTCCAGACTGGTGCCGAGCAGCGGCGCGCCGTGAAGCATCTCTTCAGCCCAGATCTTTGAGCCCAGCGAGCGCGAGCGCGAGTGGCTCATCTTGGCCCGGATGTAACTGGTCAGCACCACCCGCGGGTCGTCGAAACGCTCGAAGCACAGGGCGTCCTGCTTCCAAACCTCGAGCAGGTCCTGCAGCACGGCGCGGTACAGGTCGTCTTTGGTGTTGAAGTAGTAATGCAGGTTGGACCGCGGCAGCTCGGCCTGCTCGGCGATATCACCCATCGACGTCGCGCCGAAGCCCTTCTCGGCGAAAACCTTTTCGGCAGCGTGCAGAATCTTTTCGACGTTACGGCGGCGGATCTCGATCTTGTGGTTGGCCATGGCCTGTCCAAAACGACTGAAACCCGTCAAGGCTAACAGTTTTGCCGGCGTTACTCACTCGGCAAGCGGCGCCCTGCGCTGCAGGCGTTGCAGCAGGCAACGGCCAGCTGCAAGCGCCCAGACCAACAGCGCGATCACGCTGACGCTGAACAGCATGCCCGAGACGCCGCTCTGGCTGATCAGCTTGCCGGCGAAGAACGGGAAGCCGAATACGCCGATGAAATACGCCAGGCTGAACAGCAGCAACGCCTGCGCGGTCAGGTGCGGCGGCGCTTCATTGGCTGCCAGGCCATTGATCACCGAGTAATTCAGGCCGTAGCCGATGCCCAGCACGCCGGCAGCCAGCACATAGCTGAAGCTGTCATGCACCCAGCTGGCAAAGCCCAGCACGGCGATCAGCATGAGTGTGGTCAAGGCCAGCGAGGCCGGCAGCGGACTGCGTTTGACCACCCAACCGGCGATCAACAACCGGCAGGTGATGGCGGCGCCCATGAAACCGATGAAAAACAGCGAATAGTCCAGACCAAGACTGGCCGCGTAACTGGTCTGGAAACTGCCCATGCCGCCAAAGATCGCCCCACCCAGGCCGACCATCACGATCGACAACGCCGAGCGCGAGCGCAGCACCTCGGCCGCCGAGCGCAGGCTGATCTGTACCGGCTCGCTGGGGCGCTGCTGGGCGATGGCAGTGGCCGCGCCCAAGCGCCAGAAGTAGCCACCGCCCAGCGCTGCGGTCAACGCGGCAGTGATGAACGCGGCCTGGACCGGCAGCCCCGCCAGCGCCGCCAACTTGCCCGCCAACGGGCCGCTGCCGATGCCGGCCAGCATGCTCCCGGACAACAGCGCAAAGCAGTGCGTGCGCCGCGCCGGCGCGACCATCGCCGCGACCATGATCGGCCCCACGGTGTAGAACACGCCCCAGCCGATGCCAAGCAGTGCACCGCAGGCCATCAGCATCAGGCCCAGTCCCGGCGCCGTGGCGAAGCCCAGTGACGCGAGCACAAGGCACAGTGCACCCAGCGCAATACAGCGGGCCGCGCCCAAGCGCTGCAGCACGTGGCCGGATACCAGCACCGCGATCAGAGTACTGACCATGGCCACCGCGAATACCTGACCAGCATCGTGCTCGTTACCGCCGAACGAGCGCACCAGCAGCGACACCAGAAAGGTCGCGCCATAGGCAATCGAGAGCAGGAAGCTGGCAAAGCAAAAGGCGCCGAATCGAGGGGTGGCGGGTGAGTTCATCGGCGCGATCCGTGGGCGAATGGGAGTTGCTTTCTAACACGGCCGGAGGCTGCCTTAGGCATGCCAATGCCGGAGTTGAGTTAACCAGGATTGCATCTTTCAGTCTGGATCACCCCGCTCGCTAGAGATCGCGAGCCATCAGCCACTGCTCCTTGTCCCAGGCCTCAAAGCGCTCCAATACATGCCAGCCGCGCTTGGCGTAGTAAGCGCTCTGGTCGTGGGTGTGCAGGTACAGGCGAGGGATGCCCAGTGAGCTGGCGTGAGCGCAGATCGCTTCGATCAACTGCGCCGCCAGGCCCCTGCCGCGAGCCTCGGGCTCGACCAGTACACATGCCAGCCAAGGGCCGAGGTCTGGTCGCTCAGGCAGGTCAGCGGCTGCCAGGCAGGCGCCGCCCAGCAAGCGCCCTTGCTCGAGCGCGACCAGGCATTTCCAGTCACCATTGCGCTGGCCCTCGGCAAACTCCGCTTGCCAGTCGGCCAGCGGCTGCGTTGCATACTCGTAGCTGAATTGCTGGTGAAGCCGTTGCGCCATATCGGCGCAGTGGTGCATGTGCTGTTCGAGCCAGTGCAGCGAATGCATGAGCAAATCCTTTACAGGCAGATCCCTGAAGACCGCATTCAACCACAACGCGCCCGCGCCGGGCACTGTGCCTTGTGCAGGTTCAACGCGGTGTTGATGATGCCGATATGGCTGAACGCCTGTGGGAAGTTGCCGAGCATGCGCTGTGCTGTCGGCTCATATTGCTCGGCCAGCAGGCCGAGGTCGTTGCACAGCCCGAGCAGGCGCTTATACAACGCTTCGGCCTGTTCGTGACGGCCCTGCAACACGTACACATCAGCCAACCAGAACGAACACACCAGGAACGTCCCCTCGCCCGCCGACAGCCCATCGCCGCCGCTCTCACTGTCGTAACGCAGCAGCAAGCCATCCTTCAACAGCCGGCTTTCGATCTGCTCAAGCGTGCGCACAAAACGTGGATCGTCGGCGGGCAAAAATCCGGTCAGGGCAATCTGCAGCAGGCTGGCGTCCATTTCACTGGAACCATAGGCCTGAACGAAATACTCGCCACTCGGGTCCAGCCCGTTGGCACAGACTTCACGGTGGATCTCATCCGCTACCCTGCGGTAATGCTGGCCGCGCTCAACCTCTTCCTCGGTGGTTTCTGCCAGGCTGGCGGCACGATCAAAGGCGACCCAGGCCATGACCTTGGAGTGCACAAAGTGCTGAGTGCCGCCGCGCACTTCCCAGATACCCTCATCGGGCTCGCGCCAAATGCTCTCCACATACGGCAGAATCAACCGCGCAATGGCCGCGCTGCGGGGATGGCGCGGCAGACCGCCCTTGATCGCCTGGGTCATGGCATCGGCAACTTCGCCATAAATATCCAGCTGATGCTGCCCGGCCGCAGCGTTGCCGACCCGTACCGGCTGAGAGTGCTCATAGCCCGCCAGCCACGGCAGGTCGTACTCCTGCAGATCGCGCTCACCGGCCAGCCCGTACATGATCTGCATCTGCTCCGGATTGCCCGCCACCGAACGCAGCAGCCATTCGCGCCAGGCTTGCGCCTCGTCGAAGTAGCCCAGGTTCATGAATGCCAGCAAGGTCATGGTCGCATCGCGCAGCCAACAATATCGGTAGTCCCAGTTGCGCTCACCACCGACCCGTTCTGGCAGCGAGGTGGTCACCGCCGCGACGATGCCGCCAGTTGGCGCATAGGTCATCGCTTTGAGCGTAATCAGTGAACGCCGCACCTGAGCGCTATAGCGGCCAACGTCGGGGCAGCGGCCGGCAAAGGCCTGCCACTCGTTGAGGGTATGGGCAAATGCCTCGTCCAGGTCGCAGTCAGGCTGCACCGGCAGATGCGAAGGCTGATGGCGCAGGCTGAACACATGGCGCTCGCCGGCAGTTACGCGAAAGCGCACACCGGTATGGTGATCCCAGGCATGAGTGGCGACGCTGCTGGAAAGAATCAGGCGGTCGGGCCCAGCCACCGCGCTGAGGGTCAGTGGGTCGATCTTTTCCACCCACGGCACGCTGCGGCCATAATCAAAACGCAGCACCAGATCCATCTCGAAGCTGGTTTCGCCAGCCAGGCCCTCGACGATGCGAATCACCGAGTTGGTGTCACCCAGCGGCATCAAATCAAGCACCCGCGCCCGACCGCTGGCGGTGCTGTACACCGTCTCCAGAATCAGGCTGTCTTCAAGGTACTGGCGCGTGCTGCTCTCAACCGGATCGGAGGGCGCCAGGCGCCAGCGGCCGTTCTCTTCGTTGCCGAGCAAGGCGGCAAACACCGCCGGGGCGTCGAAGCGCGGCAGGCATAGCCAGTCGATCGAGCCGTCGCGGCTGACCAAGGCGGCGCTACGGCAGTTGCCGAGCAGAGCGTAGTCTTCGATCGGGGCTGGCATTGAAACTCCTTGGCATGGGTTGAACAGGTTTGGCGGGTTAAATCACCGAAAAGTTCTACCGACCCGGCAACATCAGCCCAGGCTATGCCACTCGCGCTTGTCACGGCTGAGCAGCTCGTTGCCCGCTTCCGGGCCATCCTCGCCGGCAGGATATTCATGCACCTTGCTCTCGCTGGCCCAGGCATCGAGAAACGGCTGTACGGCACGCCAGCCGTTTTCGATGTTGTCAGCGCGCTGGAACAGCGTCTGGTCACCGGTCAGGCAGTCGTAGATCAGCGTCTCGTAGCCGGTGGCCGGCGGCATCTTGAAGAAGTCCTTGTAGGCAAAGCCGAGCTCGACATTCTCCATGATCATCTCCGGCCCCGGGCGCTTGGCCTGCAGGTCGAACCACATACCTTCATTGGGCTGGATCTGGATTTTCAGGTAGTTGGCCTTGGGCCGCTCCAGCTCCGATTCACGAAACTGTGCGTACGGCGCTGGCTTGAAGCAGATGGCGATCTCGGTGTCACGCACACTCATGCGCTTGCCGGTACGCAGGTAAAACGGCACCCCAGCCCAACGCCAGTTGTCGATCATCACCTTCAAGGCGACATAGGTTTCGGTCTGGCTGTCAGGGGCTACGTTGGCTTCTTCGCGGTATCCCGGCACGCGCTTGCGGCCCTGCTTGCCGACGCTGTACTGGCCGCGCACCGAGTTCTTCAGGGCCATCTTGGTCGACCAGGGACGGATGGCGCCGATCACCTTGGCCTTTTCGCCGCGCACCGCATCGGCGCCGAATGCAGCTGGTGGCTCCATGGCGACCATGGCCAACAGCTGGAACAGATGATTGGGGACCATGTCGCGCAGCGCCCCGGTGTTGTCGTAGAACGCACCACGGGTCTCGACGCCGACGGTCTCGGCAGCGGTGATCTGCACGTGGTCGATGTAGTGATTGTTCCAGAACGATTCAAACAGGCCATTGGAGAAGCGGCTGACCAGAATGTTCTGTACGGTCTCTTTGCCCAGATAATGGTCGATGCGGTAGATCTGTCGTTCATGCATGACCTTGAGCAGGCAGGCGTTGAGCGCTTCGGCGCTGGCCAGGTCGGTGCCAAACGGTTTTTCGATCACCACCCGGCGGAAGCCCCCTGCCGACTCATCGAGCAAGCCCGCCTCGCCCAGCCGCTGCGCGACCTCAGGGAAGAATCGCGGCGAGGTGGCCAGATAAAAGATGGCGTTGCCATGGCGGGTGCCCTCGACGCGCTTGGCCAGGGCCTGATAAGTGGCCGGGTCGAGGAAATCACCGGTCTGGTAATCCAGCCGCTTGGCCAGCCGCGCCCAGACCTTTTCATCGAGATTTTTGGGCGCGCCCTCGCCCTGCTCGCGGTTGGCCATGAAACTGTGCAGGCGCTCGGCAAACTCCTCTGCGCTGGCGGCGTTGTGGTCAACGCCGACGATACGCAAATTGCGATCGAGCAGGCCGTCGCGGCTGAGGTTGTACAGCGCCGGCATCAGCAGGCGCTTGACCAGATCACCATTGGCGCCGAACAGGAACAACGTGCACGGCGGTGCTGCGGGTATCTTCGTTTGGCTCATGGGCGCTTGTTCTCGACATGCCCACCAAAGCCCAGGCGCATGGCCGACAGGACCTTGTCGCCGAAGGTGCCCTGCTGCTGGCGTGAACGGAAGCGGGCAAACAGCGCGCTGGACAATACCGGTACCGGCACGGCCTGCTCGACGGCAGCGTCGATGGTCCAGCGGCCTTCACCACTGTCCGACACCGAACCACTGAACTGAGCCAAGGCCGGGTCGGCGACCAGCGCGTCGGCGGTCAGGTCGAGCAGCCACGAGGTGACCACGCTGCCACGGCGCCAGACTTCGGCGATTTCTGCCACGTTCAAGTCAAAGCGCTCGGCCTCGGGCAATTCATCACCGCCCTTGCTGCGCAGCAGGTCGAAGCCTTCGGCATAGGCCTGCATCAAGCCGTATTCGATGCCGTTGTGGATCATCTTCACGTAGTGGCCGGAGCCTGCCGGGCCGGCATGGATGTAACCGTGCTCGGCACGTGCGTGCTCACCTTCGCGGCCCTGGGTGCGCGGGATCTCGCCAACACCCGGGGCCAGTGCGCTGAACAGCGGCTCCAGGCGCTCAAACACGTCTTTCTCGCCGCCAATCATCATGCAATAGCCGCGATCCAGGCCCCAGACGCCGCCGGAGGTGCCGACATCCAGATAATGCAGGCCACGCTGGGACAGCTCGGCCGCGCGGCGCATGTCGTCTTTGTAGAAGGTATTGCCGCCGTCGATGATCGCATCGCCTGGCTCGAGCAGGTCGGCCAGCTGGCGGATGGTCTGCTCGGTCGGCTCGCCGGCTGGCAGCATCACCCACACGGCGCGCGGAGCTTTGAGTTTTTGAATCATTGCGCCCAGGTCGTGGGCACCCTGGGCGCCTTCATTTTCCAGGGCGGTGACCGCGTCGCGATTGCGGTCATGGACCACGGTACGATGCCCGGCACGCATCAGCCGTCTTGCAATATTGCCGCCCATGCGGCCCAGCCCGACGATTCCCAATTGCATGTGGCGTCGCTCCCCTCAGAAATAGATAACAAGGCGTTTCAGGTTTTCAGATTAGTCCAGCTCATCGGCAAAGGGTTCAGCGACGAACGGCCTGACAACCATAAACAAAAAAGTTCCCAAGCTCGCAGAAAGAATTCAGAATGCGCGCCGTATGAGCGGCTACGCTTAGAATGTCACTAGCCAATTGCGAGGTGTGCAATGGGTACCTTGATGCAAAACACTCCTGTCCAGACCCTTTTTGTTTCCGTTCGCCGTGATGAACTGCGTCGTCTGAAGGAAGAGCGTGACCTGCTGTTGCAACAGGTCGCACAGTTGAGCCTGCAGCTTGAGCAGGGCAAAAACAGCGAAAAGTCCCTCATTAGCTGAGACCCTTTACCTACATTTATCGCACGTAGTTGTTTCTACCTTGGAAGCCTCGCAGGCCCACCCGGCGGCCTGCTTCCAAGGAGTTTCAGCATGAACCGCCCCCGCCTTTACCTATCTGTAGCTTTCCTGTGCCTGCCTGCATACGCGACCGCGGCAACCAAAGAGTGCCAGCCCGTTGCCGACGATGACGTGCTGTCGCTGTTCAGCCAATGGAATGCCAGCTTGCAGAGCGGTGATCCCGCGGCCGTGGCCAGGCTGTATGCAGTAGACGCGCTGTTGCTACCCACGGTGTCCAGTCTGCCGCGGCTGAGCACTGCCGAGCGTGTTGACTACTTCAAGCATTTCCTTGCTGACCGCCCATCCGGCAGGCTCGATAGTCACCATGTCAGCATCGGTTGCAACCAGGCGTCACTGGCCGGGCTGTACACATTCGATTTTGCGGCGACCGGCAAGCAAGTGGCCGCTCGCTATACCTTTACCTACGACTGGACCGGCAGCGAGTGGCTGATCAGCCATCATCATTCCTCGCTGCTGCCTGCTGACTGAAGCTTGTACCAGGCTTGGCAGGGCACGGCAGGCGGGCGCCAAAAGAGCTGCGCAGCAGACAATAAATAAGTTGAATTGGGAACCATTCGCTTTTATCTTGCGCCCGGTCCTCAATTCAACTGTGCCTGTCTGCCAGGGGCGTCGCATGTCGCTGCATGAAACAGATTCGATCATCCCTCTTGATGTTCTCTACGGTACCCAGCGCAGCTGGCTGCAGGCATGGCTGCGGCGTTCGCTGGGCTGCTCGCAGCAGGCTGCAGACCTGGCGCAGGACACGTTCGTGCGTTTGCTGGTGCGTAACCAGCCAATCAGCGACCGCGCCCCGCGGGCATTGCTGGCGCGCATCGCCCGCGGCCTGGTGATCGATCACTGGCGCCGCGATGCACTGGAACGCGCCTACCTTGAGACCCTGGCCCTGCAGCCAGAGGCCAGTTTCCCATCCCCTGCAGTCCGCCATGAGGCACTGCAATGTCTGGAGCGCATCGCGCAAATGCTCGACGGCCTCAAGCCGGCCGTGCGTGAGGCATTCCTGCTTTACCAACTGAGCGGCCTGACCCACGTGCAAGTAGCCGAGCAGTTGGGTATTTCCAGCCGTACGGCCGAGCGACACGTAGCCAGCGCCCTGCTCCACTGCTATCGGGTGTGCTTCGAGGACGCCCTGTGAGCGCCTGCGCGGAGCGGTTGCCGGAGGCGATCGTGTGCAAGGCCATCGAGTGGCAGATGCGCCTGCGCGATCAGCCGCACCACCCCGAGTTGCAGGCGCAGCTAATGGCGTGGCGGCAGCGCGATGGCCGGCATGAGTTGGCCTGGCTGCGCTTGGGCCAGTTGGCTGGTCAGTTTGACCCTGGGCGGTTACCGGATGCAGCGCAGACCTCGGCCGTGTTACGGCGGGCCGAGGTAGATGTGGGCCGACGGCGGATGCTGTCGTTGCTTGGGGTGGGTTTGGCGGTTGGCAGTGGCGCGTTGCTGTTGAGCCATACCGCACCTGGCTGGCGGAGTGACTTTGCCACGGCTACCGGGGAGCGTCGACGGGTGCCGATGGCCGCTGGTGGTGAGGTGCTGTTGAACACTGACAGTGCAGTGGATATCGAAGCTGGGCGGGTGCTGCTGCGTTCGGGTGAAGTGTTGCTGGATGGGCCTAGCTGGGTTGTCGGTTGCCGCTTCGCCAGTTGTGAAGGGCGCGGAGCGCGGGCGGTGGTGCGGGAGCGGGCTGGGTTCACTGAGGTGCATGTGGCGCGCGGACAAGTGATGGTGCGCGGGGCTGGCGGGGTGCAGCAGTTGGCTGCGGGGGATGGGGTGGCGGTAGATGGCGGAGGGGTCAGGCCGTTGGTAGGCGTGGGGCTCGATCCGTTTGGTTGGAGTCGGGGGGTGTTGGTTGCCAGTGATGTGGGGCTTGGGGAGTTTTTGGCCGAGGCTGGGCGGTATCGGGCTGGGTGGCTTGGGTGTGATGCGGGGATTGCCGGACTGCGATTGAGTGGGGTGTTTCGTTTGGATGACCCTGAGGGGTTGTTGGGCAATATCGAGCGGTTGTTGCCGGTCAGGGTGGTGGAGCGGACGCGGTGGTGGGTTCGGGTTGTGGCGGTTTGATCTGTGGTTTGTGGTTTGCTGCTTGTTTTGTGAGCTTATCCATTTTCTATTGTGGCAGTGCGGGCCCCTTTCGCCCTTACGGCGAGTCACTTTTTTGGCAAACGCCCCAAAAAAGTAACCAAAAAAGGGCTCGCTCCCACATACGGCCCCTGCGCTGCGCTCCGGGGTCCCCTCACTCCGGCATAGCTCTCGGGAGGACCGCGCTGTACGGCCCATCCTGGGCCGCAGCGCTTGCCGGCCATCCATGGCCGGCACCTCCCTTCGCAATGCCTGCGTTCGGCCTCCTGAGGTCGCTGGTAGATCAAGATCAAGAGCACGCCTCGCTGCGCTGGCGCAGGTCAAAAGCGAAGGTCAAAAGCTGGGGCCGTTTTGCGGCCCCGCCCTTGATCTGCGCCAGCGCAGCGAGGCGTGCTCTTGATCTTGATCTTGATCTTGATCTTGACCTTGACCTTGATCTTGACCTTGACCTTGATCTTGACCTTGATCTTGATCTTGACCTTGATCTTGATCTTGATCTTGCTCTTGATCCACCGGCGACTCAGGAGGCCGAGCGCAGGTCTTGCGAAGGGAGGTGCCGGCCATGGATGGCCGGCAAGCGCTGCGGCCCAGGATGGGCCGTACAGCGCGGTCCTCCCGGGAGCAAGACCGAAGCGAGGGAACCCCGCAGCGCAGCGGAGGGGCCGGATGTGGAGCCAAGCATTTTTTTGGTTACTTTTTTGGGGCGTTTGCCAAAAAAGTGACTCGCCGTAAGGGCGAAAGGGGCCCTAACAGCCACCACAGAAAACGGATAAGCCCACGAGACAGAGGACAAACCACAAATAACCGAAGCCGCCAGAAAAAACTGTCGGACTTCCCCACCTCATCCGGTTAGCAAAGATATCCCCTTCAACGGACCACCCCAATGCCACCCCACAGCAGCAACCTCCCCACCGCCCTGGCCCTGGCCCTGACCCTCTTGGCCAGCAGCGCCAGCGCCGCCGAAAAAACCGCGCCAGCCATCCCCCCAGGCCCGCTGGCCCAAGCCCTGAGCACCTTCGCCGAACGCTCGGGCATCACCCTCTCCTTCTCCCCACAAACCGTTCAAAACCTCACAACCCAAGGCACCCAGCCAGGCGGCACGCTCGACGAAGCCCTCGCCCGCCTGCTCCAGGGCACCAACCTTAGCCCGCACAAAACCCAATCCGGCTACGTCATCCTGCCCACCGCGACCGACACCAGCCTGCAACTCGATCCCACCAACATCGACGCCAACGCAAGCCAAAGCGCCTTCGCCCCGGTCAGCGGCTACTACGCCAGCAACGCCAGCAGCGCAACCAAGACCGACCGCCCGATCCTCGAAACCGCGCAAAGCGTCAGTGTCGTCACCGCCGCGCAGATCGCCGACCGCAAGGTCGACCGCGTCGAAGACGCCGTCGCCTACACCGCCGGCGTGCGTGTGGGCAGCTCGGGTCTGGACCCGCGCTTTGACATGATCAGCGTGCGCGGTTTCGAAACCACCATGTCCGCCGACTTCCTCGACGGCCTGCGCCAACCCGGCAGCGGCTGGCTGTCGCTGTACCAGACCGAAGCCTACAACCTGGAACGCATCGAAGTGGTCAAAGGCCCTGCTTCGGTGCTGTACGGCCAGATCAGCCCCGGCGGCATGGTCAACAGGGTCAGCAAACGCCCGAGCCTGGACGCACGCAACGAAGTGCAGATCCAGGCCGGCAACTATAACCACCAACAAGGCCAGTTCGACCTCGGCGGGCGCCTGGACGAACAAGGCGACCTGCTCTACCGCGTGGTCGGCGTCTACCGCGATGCAGAAAACTACATCGAGCAACTGAACAACGACGTGCGCCTGATCGCGCCCTCGCTGAGCTGGCAGATCGACCCCGACACCCGTCTCACCCTGCTCGCCCAATACCAGGAGCGTGAAACCGCCGGTTCACCGATGCTCTACCAGCAAGGCGAGCACCTGAGCAACTTCTGGCAGGGCGATGAATACTTCGACAAACTCGAACAGCGCCAGTGGACCCTGGGTTACGAGTTCGAGCACATCCTCAACGACACCTTCACCTTCCAGCAGAACCTGCGCTACGGCCAGGTCGACACCACCAACCAGTACATGCAGCCCTTCCAGGAGCGTGGCTCGGTGCTCGATCGACAAGCCGTCGGCGTCTACGAAAACATGACCTCGCTGTCGACCGACACCCGCCTGGTCAGCCGCTTCGACACCGGCAACCTGCGTCACACCCTGGTCAGCGGCTGGGACTATGCGCTGCTTGAAACCGACCTGCTGTACGCCATGGGCCCCGGGCCTTCGATCGATCGCTACGCGCCCGACTACCATCAGCCGGTTGCGCGCCCGAACACGGCCTGGGCCGACGAGGACGGCCTGGAGCACCGCAGCGGCCTGTACCTGCAAGACCAGATCGAGATCGACCGCTGGCGCCTGTCGGCCGGGCTGCGCCGTGACAAGGTAGATGTACGCCGCAGCAATCACCTCGCCGGCAGCAAGCGCAAGGACGACGACGCGGCCACCACCGGCTCGATCGGCGCGCTGTACCTGTTCGACAACGGTGTCGCGCCCTACTTCAGCTATGCCACCTCGTTTTTGCCACAGAGCAGCAGCCAGCCCGATGGGAGCCCCTACAAGGCCACCGAAGGCGAGCAATATGAGTTGGGCGTGAAGTACCAACCACCGGGCAGCTCGACCCTGCTCACCGCCTCGCTGTACCACCTGACCCAGCAAAACGTACTGACCCGCGACCTGGCCGACCCGACCCGCAGCATCGCCACCGGTGAGCAGACCTCAAAGGGCCTGGAGCTGGAAGCGGTATCCGACCTGAGCGAGCGCCTCAAGCTGACTGCCAGCTACAGCTACAACGATGCCGAGGTGACCAAGAGCAACGACGGCAACCAGGGCAAGCAACCGCTCAACGTGCCACGCCATCTGGCCTCGATGTGGCTCGACTACCGCTTGCCGTTCGGCCTCGGCCTGGGCGCGGGTGCGCGCTACACCGGCAGCAACTTCGGCGATGCCGCCAACACCCAGAAGAACGAGGGCTACACCCTGGTCGACGCTGGCGTGCACTACGACTTTGCCGGCGACCTGGACGGCGTGCGCCTGGGCTTCAATGCGCGCAACCTGCTCGACAAGCGCTACATCAATTGCCAGCAGGGTTACTGCTATCGCGGCGAGGCACGCAGCCTGGTCACCAGCCTCAGCTATCGCTGGTAAGGAGAACACTGATGACGCGCACACTGTGGATTTACCTGAGCGCCCTGTTGTTTGCCGGGCTGGCACACGCCGCGCCGGTGACACTGGACGGCACCGAACAATGGACGATGAAAAGCGCCGAAGGCCGCGAGTACCGGATCATGGTCAGCCTGCCGGAAGGCGATGTGCCGTGGACCGGTGGCTACCCGGTGATCTACCTGCTCGACGGCAACGCGTACTTCCCGGCCTTCCACGCCGCCAAGCGCGCGCAGGAGCGCTTGCGCGGCTCGATTCTGGTGGCGATCGGTTATCCCAGTGACACCCCGCTGGACTTCGAGCGCCGCGCCTTCGACCTGTCTCCGCCGCAACCGGCCGAACGCAACGTGCCGCCGCAGGGCGGCCAGGACGTGTTTCTGGATTTCATCGAAAAGCGGCTGATGCCTGAGGTCAACAGCCGCTTCAAGGTCGATCAAGACCAACGCAGCCTGGTCGGGCACTCGTTTGGTGGCATGTTCGCGGTGTATACCCTGTTCACCCGCCCGGCGCTGTTTCAGCATGCCGTGGCGATCAGCCCCAGCCTGTGGTGGCGTGACCGCTACTTGCTGGAACACGAGCGCACGTTCACCCAGCGTGCCCATGCCGGTCAGATCGACCTCACCCACAGCAGCCTGAGCCTGCTGATTGGTGATCGCGAGATGCCCCAGGAGATCCAGGACGCGCGCTCGCTGCAGTTGCGTCTGGAACAGCTGTCGCAGTACGGCCTGCGCAGTGATTTCCAGATCGAGCCAGGCGAAGACCATATGTCGGCGCCATTTCGTGTTGCCCCGCGCGTGCTCGACGAACTGATGAGCACACGTCGCTACTGACCGACCGACATCACCCCAAAGCGGCGCACCAACACGGTGCGCCAGATCCAAGGCGCACCCCGCTGGCGCATCGCATCCATGACATGAAACTGTCGTAAATGGTCGAGATCTTCGCCATTTACACCTCGCTACAGACGCCAACGTTTGCGTCTGGCCCGCCTCATAACGAAAGTGACCGGCGGGTCACCTTTTTATCACCTACTCTCCTACACTCAAATTCCGGCCCGCCATTTGCTCTGTCTTGAAGTGACGCAAATAAGTCGAACTTTTCAAAACGGCGGTGGGTCAGCAAGTAAGTAGGCCAGGCGAGGGAAAAAACCAGCCCTGGTCAAGCCATCCCAGACCGATCGACCGCCTTTGGCAAGTATGCCGATTGCGCAGTGCCCGCGCGCACGATCACGAGCATGGATAGCACTACACCGTTTAGACCAGAGAGAACCCAACACGAAGCAATGCGACGGGTGCCAGCCACCCGACCAGATTAGGGATGGAGAGAAGAATGATCAGTGCCGCTGTCGAGCCACACGCAAGTACTTTCAACCCGAACAACCGCGAGCCGCTGCAGATGGAGCGCGGGACGGCAGGCAAGGCACCTGGTGCCGAGCGCCAGAACAACCCGAACAAGCGCAAGGTTCTCTTTGTTACTTCGGAATTCGCCGACCTGGTCAAGACCGGCGGCCTGGGCGACGTTTCGGCCGCACTGCCGCGTGCCATGGCTCACCTGCATGATGTACGGGTGCTGATCCCCGGCTACCCGCAGGTGGTCGACAGCGACTACCCGATCCATATCGTTGGCGAACTCGGCGGCCACGCTGCTCTGCCGCCGTGCAAGATCGGCCGTATGGACCTGCCCGATGGCCTGGTCATCTATGTGCTGATCTGCCCGGAACTGTATGAGCGTGAAGGCTCGCCCTACGGCGCCAACAACGGGCGCGATTGGCCGGACAACCATATTCGCTTCGCCCGCCTCGGCTTGGCCGCAGCAGAAATCGCTGCTGGCGAGGGCCTGGCACACTGGACCCCGGAGCTGGTCCACGCCCACGACTGGCCGGCTGGCCTGGCACCGGCGTACATGCACTGGCGCGGTCTGAAGACACCGACTCTGTTCACCATCCACAACCTGGCCTATCAGGGCGTGTACAACCGTGGCTGCAGCCCGGAGCTGGCGATCCCTGATCATGCCATGCAGCAGGAAGGCATGGAGTTCTACGGCAAGCTGTCGTTCCTCAAGGCCGGCCTGGCTTATTCCAGCCACATCACCACGGTCAGCGCCACTTACGCCAAGGAAATCACCACCCCCGAGTTCGGTTGTGGCCTGGACGGCTTCCTTGCCAGCAAGGCGCAACAGGGCTTGCTTGGCGGCATTCCCAACGGCATCGACGAAAGCTGGGATTCGGCGACCGACAAGCACCTGGTGCACAACTTCAGCATCAACGACTGGGACGGCAAGGCGCGCAATGCCGCGCAGGTCCGCGAGCTGTTCGAACTCGAGCCATCCGACGGCCCGCTGTTCGCGGTGGTCTCGCGCCTGGTGTTCCAGAAAGGTCTGGACCTGACCTTGGCCGTTGCCGACTTCATCGTCGAGCAAGGCGGCCAGATCGCGATCATCGGCCGCGGCGAGCCGGAAGAAGAACAGGCCATGCGCGAGCTTGCCCTGCGTCACCCAGGCCGGATCGGCGTGCGCATTGGCTTCAACGAGACCGACGCCCGGCGCATGTTCGCCGGCAGCGATTTCCTGCTGATGCCATCGCGTTACGAACCCTGCGGCTTGAGCCAGATGTACGCCCAGCGCTTCGGTTCGCTGCCGGTGGCGCGCAATACCGGCGGCCTGGCCGACACCATCGACAATGGCGTCACCGGTTTCCTGTTCAACGAATCCACCGTAGACAGCTATCGCGAGGCGCTGAGCCGCGCCTTCTATATCTATGGCAAGAAAGACCTGCTGCATGCCATGCGCTGCCTGTCGATGACCCAGCCATTCAACTGGTGTCAGGCGGTCGAACCCTATGCGCACCTTTATGAAGATCTGGTCAAACAGGTCCAGCTGAGCAATTACTGATCGGAGCTTCGAAGATGCACAGACATGGCGCACATATGTTGGACGCCACGTCCGCGCGCTTCGCCCTCTGGGCGCCGGATGCGCGCAGCGTGAGCCTGCAACTGCAAGACCAACCTGAAATCGATATGCAGCGTGACAGCGATGGCTGGTTCAGCATCGATGTCGCCTGCCCGCCCGGCAGCCGTTATCGCTATCGGGTCAACGCTGAACTGGAAGTGGCCGACCCGGCCTCGCGCTATCAGCCCGAGGGCGTACATGGCCCCAGCCAACTGGTCGACCTTGCTGCCTACCCCTGGCTGCACCCGTGGCAGGGCCGGCCTTGGCATGAAGCAGTTATCCAGGAAGTGCACGTCGGCCTGCTGGATGGCTATGCCGGGGTCGCCGGGCAACTGCCGCGGCTGGCTGAGCTGGGCGTAACTGCCATCGAATTGATGCCCTTGGGGCAGTTCCCAGGCGAGCGTAATTGGGGCTACGACGGCGTGCTGCCGTTCGCTGCGCAGCACACTTACGGCAGCCCGCAGCAGTTATGTGCACTGGTTGATAAAGCCCACGGCCACGGCCTGATGGTGATGGTCGATGTGGTCTACAACCACTTCGGCCCGGACGGCAACTACCTGCACGCCTACGCTGACCCGTTCTTCCGTGAAGACCGGCAGACGCCATGGGGCGCCGCGATTGATTTTCGCAAGCCCGAGGTGCGCGAGTACTTTATCCAGAACGCTCTGATGTGGCTGTGTGACTACCGCATTGACGGCCTGCGCCTGGATGCGGTGCATGCTATCGACCAACCGGATTTCCTGGTCGAGCTGGCCGCCCGGGTGCGTGCTGCAGTAGAACCGGACCGACAGGTCTGGCTGGTACTGGAAAACGAGCACAATCAGGCCGACCTGCTCGAACAGGGCTTCGACGCGCAGTGGAACGACGATGGCCACAACGCCTTGCACGTGCTGCTGACCGACGAAGTGGAAGGGTATTACGAAGACTACAAGGACCGTCCAGTTGAAAAGCTCGCTCGCTGCCTGAGCGAGGGGTTCGTGTTCCAGGGGCAGAACACTCGCCACGGCACCCCGCGTGGTGAACCCAGCGGGCATCTGCCGCCGACCTCGTTCGTGCTGTTTTTGCAGAACCACGACCAGATCGGCAACCGCGCCATGGGCGAGCGCCTGACACGCCTCTGTCCGCCGCAGGCGCTGCGTGCCGCAACCGGGCTGTTGCTGCTGTCGCCGATGATCCCGTTGCTGTTCATGGGCGATGAAGAAGGCAGCTGCCAGCCGTTCGTGTTCTTCACCGACTTCCATGACGAACTGGCCGATGCAGTACGTGAGGGGCGCCGCGGCGAGTTTGCCCATTTCGCCGCATTTGCCAACCCCGATACCCGCGCCAAGATCCCCGACCCGAACGCCGCCGCGACCTTCAACGCCTCACGGCTTGATGGCCAGCAGGTACTGGCCGGCTGGCACGGCTTATACCAGCAACTGCTGCAACTGCGCGCTCGGCATATCGTCCCGCATTTGCCCGGCACCCGCGCACTGGGCTGCGAAGTGCTCGGCGACAAGGCCGTCAGCGCGCGCTGGCAGTTGGGCAACGGCAGCGAGCTGCGCATCGACCTCAATCTGGGCGGCACTGCCGTCAACGCCAACCTGCCCACCGCCCGCTGGCGCCTGTTCGACACCGGCGCCGATGCCCACCCTGACACTTCCCTGACCGCGCACAGTTGCGTGGTCAGCCTGATCCCTTCTGGCCTGGAACCTTCATGAGCGACTCGCCCCTGCACCAATTGGCCGCTCGGGCCGGCCTGGCCCGAGACTGGATAGACGCCAACAACCGCCCGCAACAGGTCAGTGACGAGGTCCTGCGCCAGGTCCTGGCCGGCCTCGGCCACCCTGCTGACGATGATGCCGCGAGCACTGCCAGCCTGCGTGATCTGGAACACGCCGAAGACGGCGAGCACCTGCCGCCGCTGTTGACCTGCGAGGTCGACCAGGCGCTGTCGCTGATACATTACTTCCCGGCGGGCAGCGCTGTGCAGTGCGTGCTGGAAAACGGCGACCCGCTCGAGCTGCAACTGGACGAGCAGGCGCGGCTGCCGGGCACCCTGCCGCTTGGTTACCATCAACTGCAGATCGAGCAGAGCGAGTTCACCGTGGCGGTTTGCCCGCCGCGCTGTTACAGCCTTGAACAAGCCGTTGACGAGCCGCCTGCGCGGCTGTGGGGCCTGGCCGCTCAGTTGTACAGCCTGCGCCGGGAAGGTGGCGGCGGTTACGGCGATTGCATGGCCTTGGAGCAACTCGCCCGCAGCGCTGCCGAGCGCGGTGCCGACGCCATCGCGATCAGCCCCATCCATGCCTTGAGCCTGGCCGATCAGCAGCATTTCAGCCCCTACTCGCCTTCCAGCCGGCTGCAGCTCAACAGCCTCTACGCCAGCCCCGCCACGGTGCTCGGTGAGCGTGCGGTGCGCCTAGCTGTGGAATCCTGCCTGTTGCAGCCAACCCTCGATGCACTGGAGCAGGAGCCGCTGGTCAACTGGCCGGTGGCCGCCGACGCGCAACAGCGCGTACTGGAAGCCCTCTACAAAGACTTCAATCAGGGCAATCATCCGCTACGTGAGGACTTTGACAGTTTCTGCGCCGCCGCCGGCGAGCCGCTCACGCTGCACTGCCGTTTTGAGCTGCTGCAGGCCGAAGCCGTCGCTCAGGGCATGAGCGGCGACTGGCGTAACTGGCCGCCAGCCTGGCAAGACCCTCACCACCCTGAAGTCGAAGCGCTGGCCGCCGCACATCCGTCGCGGGTCGAATACCATGCCTTCTGCCAGTGGCTGACCGAGCGCAGCCTGCAACGCGCGCAACAAGCGGCAGTTGCCGGCGGCATGGCCATCGGCCTGATCGCCGATCTCGCCGTGGGTGCCGACGGCGCCGGCAGCCAGGCCTGGAGCCGGCAGGATGAACTGCTCGCCAGCCTGACCGTCGGCGCACCGCCGGATATCCTCAATCGCTCCGGGCAAGACTGGGGCATCAGTGCGTTCTCCCCGGAAGGCCTCAAGCGCAACGGCTACCGCGCCTTCATCGAAATGCTGCGGGCCAACCTGGCACATGCCGGCGGCCTGCGCATCGATCACGTCATGGGCCTGCGCCGGCTGTGGCTGATCCCCAACGGCGCCAAACCCGGCGAAGGCGCGTACCTGAATTTCCCGCTCGACGACCTGCTGCGCCTGCTGGCGCTGGAGTCGGTCAAGCATGAGGCGGTGATACTTGGCGAAGACCTTGGCACCGTGCCCGACGGCCTGCGCGAAACGCTGGCGAGCAAGGCCCTGCTGGGCATGCGCGTACTGCCTTTCGAGCAGCACTCCACCGGCCACTTCAAGACGGTACTGGACTGGCCGGACGACGCCATGGCCACCACCGGCACCCATGACCTGGCGCCCCTCGCCGGCTGGCTGCAAAGCCGCGATATCGACTGGAGCCATCGCCTGCAGCTGCTCGATGCCACCGCCGAGCTGCACTGGCGTCACGACCGGCAAAAAGAGTGCGACGGCCTGCGCAGCCTGCTGGAAAGCAACTACGGCCCGCTGCCCGGTAACGACGAGTTGATTGACGCGGCTATCCGCTTTGTCGGCCATACCCGCGCGCCGCTGGTACTGATCCCGCTGGAAGACCTGCTTGGCAGCGATGAGCAGCCCAACCTGCCCGGCACTACCGAAGGCCACCCCAACTGGCGGCGGCGTTTTGCCAAGCCTGTAACTGAACTACTCGATGACGAAGACGCTGCACGGCGTTTGGAACTGCTGGCGCAAGCCCGCGAGCAAGCTTGGGAGCGTGACCGATGAAAGCCTTGACCGCCACTGTGCGCCTGCAATTGCACAGCGACTTCACCCTTGACGATGCAGTGCCGCTGGTGCCGTATTTTGCCCGCCTGGGCATCAGCCATGTGTACGCCTCGCCGATCCTCAAGGCCCGCGCCGGGTCACGTCATGGCTATGACGTGGTCGACCCGACCCAGATCAACCCGGAGCTGGGTGGAGAGGCAGCTTTGCTGCGCCTGATTGCCGCCCTGCGCCAGCACGGCATGGGCTTCATTCTCGACACCGTGTCCAACCACATGGCCGTCGGTGGCGCCGACAATCCCTGGTGGCAGAGCCTGCTGGCCTGGGGTCGACGCAGCCCCTATGCCGAATTCTTCGACATCCAGTGGCATTCCGCCGACCCGCTGCTGGCCGGTCAACTGCTACTGCCGTTTCTCGGCAGCGATTATGGCCAGGCCCTGCAGAACGGCGAACTGCCGCTGACCTTCGATGCCACGACCGGCGTGCTCGAGGTTGCTCATTACGATCACCGCTTCCCGATCTGCCCGGCCGATTACGGTCAGATCCTCAGCCACAGTCCACAGCTGCAAGACCTGGCCCAGCACTTCACTGCCCTGCGCGGTTCGGCGCAGCCGCTGATCGACGCCCAGGCGCTGCACGCCGAACTGGCCCGCCGGGTCAACGCCGGCACCTCGCTGGAGCCAGCCTTGGCCGCCTTCGACAGCAGCAGTGAGCAAGGCTTCCATCGCCTGCACGAGCTGCTCGAACGGCAGAGCTATCGCCTGGCCAGCTGGCGCACCGCTGCCGACGACATCAACTGGCGGCGCTTCTTCGACATCAATGAACTGGGCGGCCTGCGCGTTGAGCGTTCGGTGGTGTTCGAGGCGACTCATGCGAAGCTGTTCGAGCTGATCGAACGCGGCCTGGTCGATGGCCTGCGCATCGACCATATCGATGGCCTGGCCGACCCTCGTGGTTACTGCCGCAAACTGCGCCGACGGGTCGACAGCCTGCTCGCCGCTCGGCCAGTGGAAGCCGCCGTGGAGCACTTCCCGATCTACGTCGAGAAAATCCTCGGCGTCGACGAGCACCTGCATCAGGACTGGTTGACCGACGGCACCACCGGTTACGAGTTCATGAACCAGGTGTCGCTGGTGCAGCACGACCCGGCCGGTGAGGCGCCGTTGACCGAGCTTTGGCGCGAAGTCAGCGAACGCCCCGAGTTCGAGGAAGAAGTCCGCCAGGCGCGCAGACTGGTGCTCAACGCGAGCCTGGCCGGCGACTGCGAATCGGTGGCGCAGGCCTTGTTGCAAGTGGCCCGCGACGACCTGATGACCCGCGACCTGACCCTGGGTGCGATTCGCCGCGCCTTGCAGGCGCTGGTCGAGCATTACTCGGTGTACCGCACCTACATCAACGCCCTCGGCCGTCCTGCCGAAGACGAAGTGTTCTTCCAGCAGGCCTTGCTCGCTGCCCGGCAGACCCTCGCTGAAGCCGACTGGCCGCTGCTGACCCAGCTCGAGCAGTGGCTCGGCGGCCAGCGCTGGCGCAGCCTGCCACCGGGCCGCGCGCGCAAGCAGCTGCGTCATGCCTGCGTGCGCTTCCAGCAACTGACCGCGCCCAGCGCCGCCAAAGCGGTCGAGGACACGGCCTTCTATCGCTCGGCGCGGTTGTTGTCGCGCAATGACGTTGGCTTTGAAGCCGAGCGTTTCAGCGCACCGCCCGAGGCGTTCCATGAAGAAGCGCAGCGGCGCTTGCGTGACTTCCCGGACAACCTGCTGGCCACCGCCACCCACGACCACAAACGCGGAGAAGATTGCCGTGCTCGGCTGGCCGTACTCAGCGAACGCGGGCCATGGCTGGCGGGCCGTGTCGAGCATTGGCGCGAATTGGCCGAGCCGCTGCGCGAGGCGCTGGACGATGGCCCGGCACCGAGCCCGGGCGACGAGCTGATGCTGTATCAGACCCTGCTCGGCAGCTGGCCGCTGCACCTTGACCTGAACGATCAGAGCGCGTTGGAGCAATACGCCGAGCGCATCCGCCAGTGGCAGCAAAAAGCCCTGCGCGAAGCCAAACTGCGCAGCGCCTGGAGTGCTCCAAACGAGGCTTACGAGGCCGCCTCGGCGGCGTTTGTCGATGGCCTATTGCTGGAGCGTGATCACCAGCAACTGCGCAACTCGCTGGCCGAAGCTGCACAGGCGCTGGCCTGCCCAGGCGCACTCAACGGCCTGGTCCAGACCCTGCTGCGGATGACCTCTCCGGGCGTGCCAGACTTGTACCAAGGCAACGAGTACTGGGACTTCAGCCTGGTTGACCCGGACAACCGGCGCCCGGTCGACTACGCTCTGAGACGGGCCACGCTGGATGCCAGCACGCCACTGGCCGAGCTGCTTGGGCAATGGCGCGATGGGCGCATCAAACAGGCGCTGATCGCCGAGGTGCTGGACCTGCGCATGGCGCACCCGCAGCTGTTCCGCCGTGGTGACTACCTGCCGCTGGAGGTACAGGGCGAACATGCCGACAAGGTCCTCGCGTTTGCCCGTGTTGCCGCGGGCGAGCGCGCCATCGTGGTGGTGCCGCGCCTGGCCAGCAGCTTGCTGGGCACTGCCAGCACACCGTTGATCCCAGCGCAGAACTGGGGCAACACACAGCTGATTCTGCCGTTTGCCGAGTCCACTGCACATTGGACTGGACTTTTTGCCAGCCGCGCGGTCAGCCCTACTAGAGCGCTGAATTTGCGCGAGGTATTGGCGCAATGCCCGGTCAATCTGTTGATACAACAATCTTGAGTATCAGGAGCGTCATGATGAGTGCCAACGAAAAGCGTATTCGCCAGTTTGCCTACGAAATCTGGGAGTCCGAAGGCAAGCCAGAGGGTCATGAGGAACGCCATTGGGAAATGGCCCGCAAGCTCGTCGAAGCGGAAGCCAGCTCGCCCCAGGCCGAGCCCCGTAAAAAACCTGCAGCCAAGCCCAAGGCCGCTGCCGAGCCCAAAGCTGCCGCGCAGCCAAAGCCCAGCGCCGCCCAGAGCAAAGCAGCACAGGCCAAACCTGCCGCCAGCGCAGCAGAAAAACCAGCCGCCGCGAAGAAGCCTCGCACTGCGAAGAAACCTGCCGGCAGCTGAAACGCAACAATTACGTAGCGGTTGAGCTCAACGCCTCCAGCACCCCGGCGCCGTCCTGCAAAGCAAGTTTGCAGCGGCGCCGTGGCTGGCATGAGCTACCCGCCGTACGAACACCTTTGCCCACCCATTCCCCTTGCCATCGAGGTCTGCCATGAGCCCCCGTGCCCAAAAGAAAACCCGCTCCGTTGCTCCCTCGCGCATTCGCGAGGGCATGCCCTTCCCCCTCGGTGCTACCTGGGACGGCCTAGGCGTCAACTTCGCCTTGTTCTCGGCCAACGCCACCAAGGTTGAACTGTGCATCTTCGATTCCAGCGGTGAGCAGGAGCTCGAGCGTATCGAGCTGCCTGAATACACCGACGAGATCTATCACGGCTACCTGCCAGACGCCCACCCGGGGCTGGTTTACGGCTACCGTGTGTACGGCCCGTACGAGCCGCAGAACGGTCATCGTTTCAACCCTAACAAGCTGTTGATCGACCCCTACGCCAAACAGCTGGTCGGCACCCTGAAGTGGTCCGAAGCGCTGTTCGGCTACACCATCGGCCATCCCGATGGCGACCTGTCGTTCGACGAGCGTGACAGCGCCCCGTTCGTGCCCAAGTGCAAGGTCATCGACCCGGCCTTTACCTGGGGCCGCGACCACCGGGTGCAGGTGCCGTGGGATCAGACCATCATCTACGAAGCCCACACCCGTGGCATCAGCATGCGCCACCCTTCGGTGCCAGAAGAGCTGCGCGGCACCTTCGCCGGCCTGGCCAACGATGATCTGCTCAAGCACATCAAGGATCTGGGCGTTTCGTCGATCGAGCTGCTGCCGATCCACGCCTTCGTCAACGACCAGCACCTGCTGGAAAAAGACCTGAGCAACTACTGGGGCTACAACAGCATCGCCTTCTTCGCGCCGCACCCGGCGTACCTGGCCAGCGGCAAGATCGCCGAGTTCAAGGAGATGGTTGCGCACCTGCACAACGCCGACCTCGAAGTGATCCTCGATGTGGTCTACAACCACACCGCCGAAGGCAACGAGCAAGGCCCGACGCTGTCGATGCGCGGTATCGACAATGCCTCGTACTACCGCCTGATGCCGGATGACAAGCGCTACTACATCAACGACTCCGGCACCGGCAACACCCTCGACCTGAGCCACCCCTGCGTGCTGCAACTGGTCACCGACTCGCTGCGTTACTGGGCCGGCGAGATGCGCGTGGACGGCTTCCGCTTCGACCTGGCGACCATCCTCGGCCGTTACCATGATGGCTACAACGAGCGCCACAGCTTCCTCGTCGCCTGCCGCCAGGACCCGCTGCTGAGCCAGGTCAAGCTGATCGCCGAGCCGTGGGACTGCGGCCCAGGCGGTTACCAGGTCGGCAACTTTGCGCCGGGCTGGGCCGAGTGGAACGACCGCTTCCGCGATACGGTGCGCAGCTTCTGGAAAGGCGACGAAGGCCAGCTGGCCGACTTTGCCGCGCGCATGACTGCCTCCGGCGACATGTTCAACAACCGCGGCCGGCGCCCGTATTCTTCGGTCAACTTCATCACAGCCCACGACGGCTTCACCCTGCGTGACCTGGTCTCGTACAACGACAAGCACAACGAAGACAACGACGAGAACAACCAGGACGGCACCAGCAACAACATGTCGTGGAACTGCGGTGCCGAAGGCCCGACCGAAGATCCCGAGATCGCCGCCCTGCGCATGCGCCAGATGCGCAACTTCTTCTCTACCCTGCTGCTTGCCCAAGGCACGCCTATGATCGTTGCCGGTGACGAGTTCAGCCGCACCCAGCACGGCAACAACAATGCCTATTGCCAGGACAGCGAGATCGGCTGGATCAACTGGGACCTGGACGAAGAAGGCAGCGAACTGCTGGCCTTCGTCAAACGCCTCACCCGCCTGCGCCTGAAGTACCCGGTGCTGCGTCGCTCGCGCTTCCTGGTCGGCGATTACAACGAAGCGATCGGCGTCAAGGATGTCACCTGGCTGGCGCCGGATGGCAACGAGATGAGCGTCGAGCAGTGGGAAGATCCGCACGGGCGTTGCCTGGGCATGCTCATCGATGGCCGTGCGCAGGTCAGCGGCATCGCCCGCCCAGGCTCGGAGGCCACCGTGTTGCTGATCGTCAACTCGCACCACGACACGGTGCCGTTCCTGCTGCCTTCGGTGCCACAGGGCGAGCGCTGGAACTGCCTGATCGACACCGACCGACCTGAGCTGCGCAAGGCTGAGCGGCTGGAGTTCGGCACCACCTTCGAGGTGACCGGCCGTTCGTTCCTGCTGATGGTGCTGGAGCACGACGACGACTGAGTGCGGGCTGATGACTGATGCACCTCTGCAGCGCTGTATCGCTGCAGAGGTGCAGGTCACACACCGAAAAGTCACACGCCGCTAGCAATGTTTCGGCATAGCCAATTCAAGGCAAATAGCGATCCTCGCTATGCGCCTTGAATTGTTCAACGATTCCAATCCTTTACCTCCATTGCCAGTTCATCGACACGCCCTTCACAGATTCTTGACGCAAGCGCTGCGGTCTCCTTAGCTGAACTTACCAACTGAAGTAAAAATTTCGCGCCGGGCGCTCTGGCGCGCGCCTTCGTGCGCGTTGAACACGCCCTGCGTGCTGGTTTGGGTCGCCCTCTGATGTGTGCCGTACAGCCCGTGACAACAGGCCAGGCCCCTTGGCTGTATTCAATGACAACAGAGGAGAACCGCCATGAACAAGACAGCGCATCCATCACGGATGGAGCAGGTTTTCTACGCGGTTTCCACGTCGCTGCTTCTGGCAACCCCGGTGGAAACTTTTGCTTTCGATCAGCAGGACGACGAACCCTTCGCCAGCCTCTGGCAGCAACCGGCTGCGGCGCAGTTTGCGCTTGATCCGGTCAGCGCCAGCGGCTTGAACATCAATACCCTGAGCGCCCTCTCAGAACGGCTGAGCGAGCGTCAGCAGCGGCCCCGGCCTGACGTGGACGGCAACCAATGGGCGCAGCTTTTTCCCGGCCTGCCGCGCAGCAGCGCCCCCACGCAAAATCAGCTCGAAGCCCGCAGCCAGCAGTTGATCGTCGGCCCTGACCTGCTGGTGCGCGAATCATCTGCCGGCAACCTGCACCGCGCCGGCATCTTCGTCGGCCAGAACAACCTGCAGAGCTCGTTCAACGGCATGCGCCCGCTGCTTGGCGACAAGCAGCGCAATGCAGTCAGCCTCAGCGGCGAAAGCCTGGGCGTGTACTGGAGCATGA
This sequence comes from Pseudomonas sp. EZ-C24, assembly GCF_014525325.1. Classification (NCBI taxonomy): domain Bacteria; kingdom Pseudomonadati; phylum Pseudomonadota; class Gammaproteobacteria; order Pseudomonadales; family Pseudomonadaceae; genus Pseudomonas; species Pseudomonas sp. EZ-C24. Next base: position 1,229,224 of record NZ_JACDIU010000014.1, read on the forward strand.
GTAATGACAAGGGCTGGCACCTGGATGCCGTGGCCATGGGCACGCGCATCGACGTCAGCGGCCGCAGCGACAGCGGCCAGCGCCTGGACGATAGCGGTCACGCCATGACCTTCTCGGTCGAGGGCGGTTTGCCTATTGGTCTGGGTGGTGGCTGGGTGATCGAGCCGCAGGCGCAGTTGATCAATCAGCAGTTCTTCCCCGGTAGCCAGGCGCAGGAGGCGACGTTGCAGGCGTTCGACAGCCAGCCGAACTGGAGCGGCCGCGTCGGGGCCAAACTGTCGGCCCGCTATGATGTACGCGGAACGCCGGTCGAACCCTACCTGCGGACAAACGTCTGGTACGACTTCAGCAATGCCGATGGCGTGCAGCTGGATCAGGTCGACAAGATTTCCAGCTCGCGCAAGTCGACCACGGTCGAACTTGGCCTGGGGCTGGTGGCGCGGATGACGCCGGATGTGGCGCTGTTCGTCAGCGCCGACTACAGCAGCGACGTCGACGACAATGACCTGAATGGGCTGATTGGCAGCCTGGGTGTGAAAATGCGCTGGTGAACCGATCCGGGCAAGCTGCAGCGAGGCTGCGGCTTGCCCGGACTGGATTCAGTTGGCTGGCTTAAGCACCAATACGCCCAGGGGCGGCAGGTTCAGCGCCAACGACAGCGGCTGCCCATGAGCCGGCAGCGCTTCAGTCGCTACGGCGCCCAGATTGCCGACGTTGGAGCCGGCATACTCCTGTGCGTCGGTGTTGAGCAGCTCTTGCCAGTGCTCGGCAAACGGCACGCCAACCCGGTAGCCCTCACGCGGCACTGGGGTGAAGTTGGCCACCACCAGCAATGGCTCGCCGCTGCTGCTCCAGCGTAACCAGGCAAATACACTGTTCTGCGCGTCGTCGCCGATCAGCCACTGGAAGCCCTGCGGCTGGCAATCCTGCTCGTGCAGCGCCGGCAGTTCGCGATACAGGCGGTTGAGGTCGCCAACCAGCTGTTTGACGCCCTGGTGCTCGGAGTACTGCAGCAGGTACCAGTCCAGCTGCTGGTCGTGGTTCCACTCACGCCACTGGCCAAACTCACAGCCCATGAACAGCAGCTTCTTGCCTGGGTGCATCCACATGAATGCTAGGTAGGCGCGCAGGTTGGCAAACTTCTGCCAGCGGTCACCGGGCATCTTGTCGATCAGCGAATGCTTGCCATGCACCACTTCGTCGTGGGAAATCGGCAGGATGAAATGCTCGGAGTAGGCATAGATCAGGCCGAAGCTCATCTCGTTGTGGTGGTGATTGCGGTGTACCGGGTCGTTCTGGATGTAATGCAGGGTGTCGTGCATCCAGCCCATGTTCCACTTGTAGTCAAAGCCCAGGCCACCCTGCTGGGTCGGTTGGCTGACGCCGGGCCAGGAGGTGGATTCCTCGGCAATAACCAAGGCCCCGGGCGCCTCATGGGCAACCACCCCGTTGAGGTGACGCAGGAAGTCGATGGCCTCCAGGTTCTCGCGGCCGCCATGGCGGTTGGGCACCCACTCGCCGGCCTTGCGCGAATAGTCGCGGTAGAGCATCGAGGCCACGGCATCGACGCGCAGGCCGTCGATATGGAAGTGCTTCAGCCAGTGCAGCGCCGAGGCCATCATGAACCCGCGCACCTCGTTGCGGCCGAGGTTGTAGATCAGCGTGTTCCAGTCCTGATGGAAGCCCTCCAGTGGGTTTTCGTACTCATACAATGCAGTCCCGTCAAAGCGCGCCAGGCCGTGCTCATCGGTCGGGAAATGCGCCGGCACCCAGTCGAGAATCACGCCAATGCCGCCCTGGTGGCAGGCGTCGATGAAGGCAGCAAAATCTTCGGCAGTGCCGTAGCGCGACGTCGGTGCGAACATCGACAGCGGCTGGTATCCCCACGAGCCCCCGAACGGGTGCTCCATGATCGGCAGCATCTCGATGTGGGTGAAACCCAGCTCCTGCACATAGGGCACCAGGCGCTCGGCCAGCTCACGCCAGTTATACAGTCGGGCTACTTCACCGCTGTCATTCAGCTCGCACTGCCACGAGCCTACGTGCAGCTCGTAGATCGACAGCGGCGCGTTGTAGGCATGGCGCTGGGCGCGTTGCTCCATCCAGTCCTGGTCGCGCCATTCGTGGCCCAACGGGCCGGCCACTTTCGAGGCAGTGCTGGGCGGCAGCTCGGTGGCGCGTGCCAACGGGTCGGCCTTGAGCGGCAGTACACCATCCTGGCCGAGCACTTCGAACTTGTAGGTTTCGCCAACGCCCAGGCGCGGCACAAACAACTCCCAGACCCCGGCGCCATGGCGCAGGCGCATCGGGTGGCGGCGGCCGTCCCAGTTGTTGAAATGGCCGACGACCGAGACCCGCTTGGCGTTCGGCGCCCACACCGAGAACAGCACGCCGTCGACGCCGTCGACCTGCATTGGCTGGGCGCCAAAACGCCCGGCCAGGTCACGGTGATTGCCTTCGGCAAACAGGTGCATGTCGATGTCGCCCAGCTGCGGGCCGAAGCTGTACGGGTCTTCGGTGACCTGTTCACCACCGGCCCAGTTGATTGCCAGTTGATAGTCCTGCGGCTGCGCCATGTGGGCGCTGAACAGGCCGGGCACGCTGCCCTGTTGCATCTCGGCAAGCACGCTGCCATCGCTGCGCGAAATGACTTTGGCGCTCAGCGCGGCCGGTAAAAAAGCACGCACGAACTGGCCGCCCGCACCATCCGGGTGCGGGCCGAGCACGGCAAATGGATCGGCGTGCTCGGCGCGGGCCAGGGCGTCGATGTCCCGTTGCCGAAGGCCGCCGTTGTCACGCTTGATTGCGTTCATTTATGACTCTCCCCAGGTACTGATCAGTCCATGCAGACCATGCAAAGGCACGGCCAGCCAGCTTGGCCGGTTCTCGGCTTCATAAGTAATTTCGTAAGCAGCCTTTTCCAGGCAGAACAGCTCCAGTGCCGCGCGCTCGCCATCGGCCTGCTCCCAGGCGTGGGGCATGGCGGCAGTGGCCAGGCCATAGGCTTCGACGAAGGCGTGACGCGACTGGTGCAGGTACTGCCGGGCAACCCGCTGCCGGGCCTGCCGCGCGGCGTCGGACAGGTCTACTGCCGAGTCGCTGCGCAGAATCATCGCAGCAGCATAGTCGAACGAGCGCAGCACGCCGCTGACATCTTTGTACGGGCTGTGCTTGGCGCGGCGCTCCTGCAGCGGCCGGGCCGGCTCGCCCTCGAAGTCGATCAGGTAAGCGTCGCCCTGCACCACCAGCACCTGGCCCAGATGCAGGTCACCATGCACGCGCATGAGCAAGCCACCCTGGGCCTGTTGAGCCAGCTCCTCGACGCGCTTGGCAAGGCCGTCGCGCTGTTGCTGCAGGTCGTCGACCAAGGCCTGGCTTTCGCTGTCGAGGCTATCGCGGTGCTGCGCCAGCAGGTCCAGCGCGTGGGTCAGTTCGGCGCTGATCTGCTCGCCCCAGCGGGCGCTGTCGTCGGCGCTGCTGGCGCGCGGCGCGAACGCCTCGTCCTCGGTCGGCGTGGCCAGCAGCAGGTGCATTTCACCCAGACGCTGACCGAACAATGCAGCAAAGCCGTTGAGCTCGGTCAGGGCATCGGTGTGCGCTTCAGCGTCAGTACGGGTGGGCTCCATTTCATCGCGGATCGCGCGCTCCAGAGTGTTCTGAGTCCAGGCCCAGGCATCGCCCTGGTTGCTCAGGTAGCCCTGGGCGATCATCAATAGATTTGGCTCTTTCTGCGCATCCACTCGGCTGACCCACGCCAGCAGCGGCGAGATATTGGCAAAGCCGCCAGCGGTCAGGTAGGCGCTCATTTCCAGCTCGGGGTGAATACCCGGATTGACCCGGCGGATCAGCTTGAGTACTACACAATCGCCGATCACCACCGAGCTGTTCGACTGCTCGGCACTCAGGTAGCGCACCGGGCTGTCTTCATCCAGCCCAAGCGGCGCCAGCAGGTCAGTCGCCTGGAAGCGCAACTCGCCATGCTCATAAGGCAACACGGTGCCGTCCTGGCAGTTACGCAGCACCGCACGAATGAACGGCTCGAGCACGAAGGCGTCGGTGATGAGGCCAACCTGACTGCCCCGGCGCACGCGCGACAAGGCTAGTTGCTGCGGCAGCGCGCTGTGGATCTGGTCTTCAGGCAGCAGGCCGAATGGCAATTGATAATGGGTGGTCACGCCATTGCTGAGCACTTCCAGCTCGGCCAGCAACACCGGCGTGGTGGCCGTAGCCAGGCGGACGCCGTAGCTCAGCCGAACCTGGTCAATCGGTGCTTCCTTGCCGGCAAACCAGCGCCGCTTGGGCAGGTATTGCGGCAGTACCGAAGTTTCCAGGGCGTCTCGTGCGGGGGCATCAAGTAGCTCTTCCATACGTTTACGCAGCACCAATGTGGTCAGTTCAGGGAGGCTTTCTGCAGGTTCGGCATGCCAGCTGGGCATGCGCTCGCGCGAGGCGAGGACGAACCAGTAGAAGCCGTAAGGCGCCAAGGTCAACAGGAACGGCAACTGGCCTATCGGCGGGAAGGCACTGCCGCCGAGCATCTCCACCGGCACCCTATCGACGTACTGTGACAGGTCGAGCTCGGCCGCCTGCGCGGCGCGAGAAACGTTGGCCACGCAGAGGATGGTTTCGCTGTTGCCATTGGCATCGGTGTACTCGCGGATGTAAGCCAGAATGCGCCGGTTGCTCGGCGTCAGGGTCTTCATGCTGCCGCGTCCGAAGGCCTTTTGCTGCTTGCGCACGGCGAGCATGCGCCGGTTCCAGTTGAGCAGCGAATGCGGGTCGTGGGCCTGGGCCTCGACGTTGACCGTCTGGTAGCCGTAGAGCGGATCCATCACCGGTGGCAGCACCAGCCGCTGCGGGTCGGCGCGAGAGAAACCACCGTTGCGGTCCGGCGACCACTGCATCGGCGTGCGTACGCCATCGCGGTCGCCCAGGTAGATGTTGTCGCCCATACCCAGCTCATCGCCGTAGTACAGGGTCGGCGTACCGGGCATCGACAGCAACAGGCTGGTCAGCAGTTCGATGCGCCGGCGGTCACGCTGCAGCAGCGGCGCCAGGCGCCGGCGGATGCCCAGGTTGATCCGGGCGCGGCGATCTTCAGCGTAGTAATTCCATAGGTAATCGCGCTCACGGTCAGTGACCATCTCCAGGGTCAGCTCATCGTGGTTACGCAGGAAGATCGCCCACTGGCAGTCCGCCGGGATCTCGGGCGTCTGGCGCAGGATGTCGGTGATCGGGAAGCGGTCTTCCATGGCCAGGGCCATGTACATGCGCGGCATCAGCGGGAAGTGGAACGCCATGTGGCATTCGTCGCCAGTGCCCTCGCCAAAGTACGGCCGGGTGTCTTCCGGCCATTGGTTGGCCTCGGCCAAGAGCATGCGGTCCGGGTAGTTGGCGTCGATCTCGGCACGGATGGCTTTCAGCACTACATGGGTTTCAGCCAGGTTCTCGTTATTGGTGCCATCGCGTTCGATCAGATACGGGATCGCGTCCAGGCGCAGGCCGTCGACGCCGATGTCGAGCCAGTAGCGCATTACATCGATAACGGCCTTGAGCACCTGCGGGTTGTCGAAGTTGAGGTCTGGCTGGTGCGAGTAGAAGCGGTGCCAGAAGTACTGCCCGGCAACCGGGTCCCAGGTCCAGTTGGACTTCTCGGTATCGAGGAAGATGATCCGCGTGCCGTCGTACTTCTGGTCGTCATCCGACCACACGTAGAAGTCCCGCGCCTTGCTGCCACGCTTGGCATGGCGCGCGCGCTGGAACCACGGGTGCTGGTCGGAGGTGTGGTTGATGACCAGCTCGGTGATCACCCGCAAGCCGCGCTTGTGCGCCTCGGCGATGAAGCGCTTGGCATCGGCCATGCTGCCGTAGTCCGGGTGCACCGCCTTGTACTCGGCAATGTCATAGCCGTCATCACGCCGCGGCGACGGGTAGAACGGCAGCAGCCACAGCGTGTTGACGCCCAGCTCGGCGATGTAGTCGAGCTTGCTGATCAGCCCGGCAAAATCACCGATGCCATCATTGTTGGCGTCGAAAAACGACTTGATGTGCAACTGATAGATCACCGCATCCTTGTACCAGAGCGGGTCGTCGATAAAAGCTGCCGGGCGTGAACGCTTGGCCATGTGCGACTCCTGTACGAGATCAAGGCTACTGCGCGGCGCTGATACGCCAGATACCAAACGGCTGATAACTCGGGTCGATGCGCATCCACTGGGTCTTGCCGTGCCAGGTCCAGCGGTGGCCGTTCATCAAGTCCTCGCCGTAGGTGTCGGCGTTGTCATCCAGGCCCAGCTCCCACAGTGGTAGTTCAAAGTTCGCCTCCTGGACGTTGTCCGGGTCCAGGTTGATCGCGATCAGAATGTAGTTTTCGCGGTCGGCAGTGCGCTTGGCGAAGTACAGGATGTTGTCGTTCCAGCAGTTGAAGAACGCCACGCCCAGGTGCGTCTGCAAGGCAGGGTTTTGCCGGCGGATGCGGTTGAGCTGGGCGATCTCGGCAATGATGTTGCCGGGCGCGGTGAAGTCGCGTGGGCGGATCTCGTACTTCTCCGAATCGAGGTATTCCTCCTTGCCCGGAATCGCCGCCGCTTCGCACAGTTCAAAGCCTGAGTACATGCCCCACAGCCCTGAGCCCATGGTCGCCAGCGCGGCGCGAATCAGAAAGCCGGCACGGCCTGAGCGCTGCAGGAAGAATGGGTTGATGTCCGGCGTGTTGACGAAGAAATTCGGCCGGTAGCAGTGGCTCCATGGCGGCTGGTTCAGTGTCTCGAAGTACTCCTGCAGCTCCTGCTTGCTGTTGCGCCAGGTGAAGTAGGTGTAGCTCTGCGCATAGCCGACCTTGCCCAACCGGGCCATCATCGCGGGTTTGGTGAAGGCCTCGGCAAGAAACAATACGTCAGGGTACTGGCTACGCACATTGGCGATCAGCCATTGCCAGAACGGCAGCGGTTTGGTGTGCGGGTTGTCGACGCGGAAGGTCTTGACCCCCTCCTCGACCCAGCCGATGACCACATCGCGCAGCGCCAGCCACAGCGAGGGCACGGCGTCGGCGGCATAAAAGTCGACGTTGACGATGTCCTGGTATTTCTTCGGTGGGTTTTCCGCATAGCGGATGGTGCCGTCCGGGCGCCAGCTGAACCAACCGGGGTGCTCGACCAGCCAGGGGTGGTCTTGTGAGCACTGAATGGCGAAGTCGAGGGCGATTTCCAGGCCGTGCTCGGCGGCTGCAGCCACCAGCCGGCGGAAGTCTTCGCGGCTGCCCAGCTGCGGGTGAATGGCGTCATGACCGCCATCGGCACTACCGATCGCATACGGGCTGCCCGGGTCATCAGGGCCGGCCTGCAGTGAGTTGTTGGGGCCTTTGCGGTGGCTGCGGCCAATCGGGTGAATCGGCGGGAAGTACAGCACATCAAAGCCCATGTCACGGATCATCGGCAGGCGCGCATGGACGTCGTTGAAAGTGCCGTGGCGCGCCGGGTCGTCGGTGATCGAGCGCGGGAACAGCTCATACCAACTGGCGAACTGCGCCGCCGGGCGATCGACGTCCAGAGGGAATTCGATACTGCGGGTCAGGTAGCTGCGGTGCTCGGCCTCGGCCATCAGGCGCGCCGCATCTTCGCCGAGCAGCAATGCAACCTGGGCTTGCTCATCGAGCTCGGCCAGACGCGATTGCAGCGTCAGAATCTGCTCGCGCAAGGCGCCGTCCGTGCGCTCGGCGCCCTTGCCCAACAGCAGGCGGCCCTCCTCCAACTCCAGCTTGATCTCGACCGCAGCGTTGAATTTCTTTTCCAGGTCGTAGCAGTAGGTGGCGTACGGATCGATCCAGGCTTCGATGATGAACAGGTGCAGGCCCAATCCAGTCGGGGTGAATTGCCCAAGCCACAGATCATTGCCGGCGTCCTCCATCGGCACACTGTGCCACTCGCGGCTGCGCGCTTCACGCCAGTGCAGCAGCACCATCAGCCGATCATGGCCGTCGCTGTAGACTTTGCTGCTGACCATCACCGGCTGGCCGCTGATGGCCTTGGCGGCAAAGGTGCCGCCGTCGAGTACCGGTGCGGTGTCTTCAATGACCAGACGCGGCGCCAGCAACGCCTGGGCCAGGCTGATCGCCTGATCCGGGTGGTCATTGGCCATGGGCACGCTTTCGAAGGGCTCGTTGCGAGACATCGGACCTTGCTCCCTGTGGGCTTGAGGCGGTAAGGGTTCAGAGCCGTCGAACGCGTGGGGGGTTCAAAAAAAAATGAGCAAATGGCGCAGGCGTGGTTCAAAGCCTTTGCATCCCTCATTTACCCAGCGAGGTCAGGCCATGAACATTCCAATCCCGGCGGAGACACCCGATCCGAACATCGACGATCCAAGCTTGCCGCCGCCGGTGCCGCAGGATGATCCCGATGAGTTGCCGATCAAGCCGACCATGCCGCCTACGGTGGGCGATCCGCCGAGTGAGGAACCGCCGGTCAAGGTTTGAGCATAGTCAACAGGCGCGCTGAGCCTGTTTATGTTTGTTGTGGTGTGATATCCCGAGGGCCGCTTTGCGGCCCTTTTTGATGGCTCAGATGCTTGGAAAGCCTCCACAGGCAGACTAACGTTTACGTAAAGGTGATGCCGTGATTGACAGCCCTTGGCCGCAGGTTTACGTTAACGTCAACCCACACCACACCGTGTAGGAGCGGCCTTGTGTCGCGAAAGGGCTGCGTAGCGGCCCCAGATTGCAGCCTCGCCGCCGAGATTGCTGGGCCCGCTTTGCGGGCCTTTCACGACACAAGGCCGCTCCTGCACAGGGCGTGATGGTTTCAAGAACAATAAAGGTACCCAAGCATGCATTACCCCAGCCTGAACTTCGCCCTCGGCGAGACCATCGACATGCTTCGCGACCAGGTCCGCGCCTTCGTCGCCGCCGAACTGGCCCCGCGCGCGGCACAGATCGACCAGGACAACCTGTTCCCTGCCGACATGTGGCGCAAGTTCGGCGACATGGGCCTGCTCGGTATCACCGTGCCGGAAGAATACGGCGGCGCCGGCCTGGGCTATCTGGCCCACGTCGTGGCGATGGAAGAAATCAGCCGCGGCTCGGCTTCGGTGGCCCTCTCCTACGGCGCCCACTCCAACCTCTGCGTCAACCAGATCAACCGCAACGGCAGCCACGCGCAAAAGCTCAAGTACCTGCCCAAACTGCTCAGCGGCGAGCATGTCGGTGCCTTGGCGATGAGTGAGCCGAATGCCGGTTCCGACGTGGTGTCGATGAAGCTGCGCGCCGAACAGCGCGGCGATCACTACGTACTCAACGGCAGCAAGACCTGGATCACCAATGGCCCGGATGCCAACACCTACGTGATCTACGCCAAGACCGACCTGGACAAGGGTGCCCATGGCATCAGCGCGTTCATCGTCGAGCGCGACTGGAAGGGCTTCTCGCGCAGCAGCAAATTCGACAAGCTGGGCATGCGCGGCTCCAACACCTGCGAGCTGTTCTTCGACAACGTCGAAGTGCCGGCGGAGAACATTCTCGGCCAGCTCAATGGCGGCGTGCGCGTGTTGATGAGCGGCCTCGACTACGAGCGCGTAGTGCTCTCCGGCGGCCCGACCGGGATCATGCAGGCCTGCATGGACCTGGTGGTGCCGTATATCCATGACCGCAAGCAGTTCGGCCAGAGCATCGGCGAGTTCCAGCTGATCCAGGGCAAGATCGCCGACATGTACACCCAGCTCAATGCCAGCCGGGCGTATCTATATGCTGTGGCGCAGGCCTGCGACCGTGGCGAGACCACGCGCAAGGACGCCGCCGGGGTGATCCTCTACAGCGCCGAGCGCGCCACGCAGATGTCGCTAGAGGCGATCCAGATTCTGGGCGGCAACGGCTATATCAACGAGTTCCCGGCAGGCCGCCTGCTGCGCGATGCCAAGCTCTATGAAATCGGCGCCGGCACCAGCGAGATCCGCCGGATGTTGATCGGCCGCGAACTGTTCAACGAAACCCGCTGAGCACAAGGACCCGCGCCCATGGCTATTCTGCACACCCAGATCAACCCGCGCTCTGCCGAGTTTGCCGACAACAGCGCGGCCATGCTCGAACAGATTCAGGCGCTGCGCAGCCTGCTCGCCCAGATCAGCCAGGGCGGCGGCACCAAGGCCCAGGAGCGGCACACCGCGCGGGGCAAGTTGTTGCCGCGCGAGCGTATCGACCGCCTGCTCGACGCTGGCTCAGCGTTTCTTGAAATCGGCCAATTGGCCGCTTACGAGGTGTACGGCGAAGACGTGCCCGCCGCTGGCGTGATCGCCGGCATCGGTCGGGTTGAGGGCGTCGAGTGCATGATCGTGGCCAACGATGCCACGGTCAAAGGCGGCTCGTATTACCCGCTGACGGTGAAAAAACACCTGCGCGCGCAGACCATCGCCCTGCAGAACCGTCTGCCATGCATCTATCTGGTCGACTCCGGCGGCGCCAACCTGCCGCGCCAGGACGAGGTGTTCCCGGACCGCGAACACTTCGGTCGGATCTTCTTCAACCAGGCCAACATGAGCGCCCTGGGCATCCCCCAGATCGCCGTAGTGATGGGCTCGTGCACCGCCGGCGGCGCCTACGTGCCGGCGATGGCTGACGAGGCGATCATGGTCCGCCAGCAGGCGACGATCTTTCTCGCCGGGCCGCCGCTGGTCAAAGCCGCCACCGGCGAAGTAGTGACCGCAGAGGAACTGGGCGGTGCCGACGTGCACTGCCGCATCAGTGGCGTTGCCGACCACTACGCCGACAACGACGAACACGCACTGGCCCTGGCCCGGCGCAGCGTGGCCAACCTCAACTGGCACAAGCTCGGCCGTCTGCAATGCCGCGCACCGGTTGCGCCGTTGTATAGCGCAGACGAGCTGTATGGCGTGGTGCCGGCCGACGCCAAGCAACCGTTCGATGTGCGCGAGGTAATTGCGCGGCTGGTCGACGGCTCGGTCTTCGATGAATTCAAGGCGCTGTTCGGCACCACCCTGGTGTGCGGCTTCGCCCATCTGCACGGCTACCCGGTGGCGATCCTGGGCAACAACGGCATCTTGTTTGCCGAGGCCGCGCAAAAAGGCGCGCACTTCATCGAACTGGCCTGTCAGCGCGGCATCCCGCTGCTGTTTCTGCAGAACATCACCGGCTTTATGGTCGGCAAGAAGTACGAAGAAGGCGGCATCGCCAAGCACGGCGCCAAGCTGGTGACAGCGGTGGCCTGCGCCCAGGTGCCGAAATTCACCGTGATCATCGGCGGCAGCTTTGGCGCTGGCAACTACGGCATGTGCGGCCGCGCCTATGACCCGCGCATGCTGTGGATGTGGCCCAACGCACGGATTGGTGTGATGGGCGCCGAACAGGCGGCCGGGGTGTTGGTCCAGGTCAAGCGCGAGCAGAGCGAACGCGCCGGTGCGGTGTTCAGCAGTGCCGACGAAGCCGCGCTCAAGCAGCCGATTCTTGACCAGTACGAGCGCCAGAGCCACCCCTACTATTCCAGCGCGCGGCTGTGGGACGACGGCGTCATCGACCCAGCGCAAACCCGAGATGTCCTGGGCCTGGCGTTGTCTGCCGCACTCAATGCACCGATCGAACAGAGCCGTTTCGGCATCTTCCGGATGTGACCCGATGAGCGACTACAGCACCCTTGAACTGATCAAGGACCCACGCGGCTTCGCCACCCTGTGGCTGAACCGGGCCGACAAGAACAACGCCTTCAACGCGCAGATGATCCGCGAACTGATCGTCGCCGTTGACCGCCTCGGCGCCGACCCAAGCTTGCGCTTCGTGCTGCTGCGCGGCCGAGGCCGGCACTTCAGCGCCGGCGCCGACCTGGCCTGGATGCAGCAATCGGCGCAGCTCGACTTCAATACCAATCTGGACGACGCCCACCAACTGGGCGACCTGATGTACAACCTGTACAACCTCAAGCTGCCTACCCTGGCCGTGGTGCAAGGTGCCGCTTTTGGTGGCGCCCTGGGTCTGATCAGTTGCTGCGACATGGCCGTCGGCAGTGAGGATGCGCAGTTCTGCCTGTCGGAAGTGCGCATCGGCCTGGCACCGGCGGTGATCAGCCCATTCGTGGTCAAGGCCATCGGCGAGCGTGCCACTCGCCGTTATGCGCTGACAGCCGAACGCTTCAGTGGCGTGCGTGCACAGCAGCTGGGCTTGCTGGCTGAAGCCTACCCAGCGGAACAACTCGATCAGCAGGTCGAGGCCTGGGTCGACAATCTGCTGCTCAACAGCCCGCAGGCACTGCGCGCCAGCAAGGACCTGCTGCGTGAGGTCGGCCACGGCGAGCTGACTCCGGCAGTACGCCGTTATTGTGAAAACAGCATTGCCCGCATCCGCGTCAGCGCCGAGGGCCAGGAGGGCCTGCGCGCCTTCCTCGACAAGCGCCGCCCCGCCTGGCAACCCACCGACAAGGAAGCACGCCCATGAGCCACGCCACCCTGACTACCTTGCTGGTTGCCAACCGCGGCGAAATCGCCTGCCGGGTGATGCGCACCGCCAAAGCCATGGGTCTGACCACTGTCGCCGTGCACAGCGCCATCGACCGCGACGCATTGCACGCCCGCGAGGCCGATATCCGCGTTGATCTGGGGGGCAGCAAGGCTGCCGAGAGCTATCTCGATATCACTAAACTGCTGGCAGCAGCCAAAGCCAGCGGCGCCCAGGCGATCCACCCAGGCTACGGCTTTTTGTCGGAGAACGCCGACTTTGCCCGAGCCATCGAGCAGGCCGGGCTGATCTTCCTTGGCCCACCGGCCAGCGCCATCGACGCCATGGGCAGCAAGTCGGCGGCCAAGGCGCTGATGGAGGCCGCGGGCGTGCCATTGGTGCCCGGCTACCACGGCGCTGCGCAAGATCTGCAGACCTTCCGCGAAGCCGCCGAGCGCATCGGCTACCCGGTGTTGCTCAAGGCCAGTGCCGGCGGCGGCGGCAAGGGCATGAAGGTCGTGGAAGAGGTCAGCCAGTTGGCCGACGCGCTGGCCTCGGCTCAGCGTGAAGCGCAGGCCTCGTTCGGCAATGCGCAGATGCTGGTGGAGAAGTACCTGCTCAAGCCGCGCCACGTCGAGATCCAGGTGTTTGCCGACCAGCACGGCAACTGCCTGTACCTGAACGAGCGCGACTGCTCGATCCAGCGCCGCCATCAGAAGGTCGTCGAAGAAGCGCCAGCGCCCGGCTTGGCGCCGGAGCTACGCAAAGCCATGGGCGAAGCTGCCGTGCGCGCTGCACAGGCAATTGGCTATGTCGGCGCCGGCACGGTCGAGTTTCTGCTCGATGCCCGCGGCGAGTTCTTCTTCATGGAGATGAATACCCGGCTGCAGGTCGAGCACCCGGTGACCGAGGCGATTACCGGGCTCGATCTGGTCGCCTGGCAGATCCGCGTGGCCCGCGGCGAACCGCTGCCGATCACGCAGGCGCAGGTGCCGCTGCGCGGCCACGCGATTGAAGTGCGGTTGTATGCCGAAGACCCGGTCAACGAGTTTCTGCCAGCCACCGGGCGCCTGGCGCTGTACCGCGAGTCGGCGCCGGGCGAAGGCCGCCGAGTCGACAGCGGCGTCAGTGAAGGGGACCAGGTGTCACCGTTCTATGACCCGATGCTGGGCAAGCTGATTGCCTGGGGTGAAGACCGCGAGCAGGCGCGTCTACGTTTGTTGGCGATGCTCGACGAATTCGCTATTGGCGGAGTCAAGACCAATATCGCCTTCCTGCGGCGGATCCTGGCGCACCCGGCGTTCGCTGCGGCCGAGCTGGATACCGGCTTCATCCCCCGGCATCAGCAGGCATTGCTGCCGGCAGCTGGTGAGCTGCCCGCGCAGTTCTGGGAAGCCGCAGCACAGGCCTGGCTGCAGAGCGAAGCCACGCGGGTTCGTGATGACGACGCCGACTCACCGTGGGCGGCACGCACTGGCCTGCGCCTGGGCCTGCCTAGCCAGAGCAGCGTCCACCTGCACAGCGGCGGGCAGGCTCAAGCCGTGACGCTGCAGGCCAGCGCACCGTCGACCCTGCGCCTTGAGGGGGAGCAGTTATGCCAGGATCTGGACGGCGTGCGCCGGCGCCATCTGGCGATTCGTCGTGGCGCCACCCTGTACCTGCACTGGGACGGCGACATGCATGCCGTCAGCGCCTACGACCCGATTGCCGAAGCCGAGGCCAGCAACAGCCAGCACGGTGGGCTGAGTGCGCCCATGAACGGCAGCATCGTGCGGGTGCTCGTCGCGCCTGGACAGGCGGTCGAGGCCGGCACTGCGCTGGTGGTGCTGGAGGCCATGAAGATGGAGCACAGCATCCGCGCCGCCCAGGCGGGTACGGTCAAAGCGCTGCTGTGCGAAGAAGGTGACATGGTCGCTGAGGGCGCGGTACTGGTCGAGCTGGAGTAACGCCTGTGCGTGCTCCGTGGCCCGCTTTGCGGCGCCACGGAGTACGCCGATCAGAAGATGCCGTGCACGCGCACCACGACACCAAGGAATTCACAGCCCTCTTCGCACACCAGCGTTGGGTAACTGCCATTTAGCGCCTTCAGGTAGCGTTGGCCACCCTCCTCCGTCAGCTGGCGGAAGATAGCCGATTTGCCAGGTTGACGGGCCACAACCAAACGCCCTGGCTCCACGGCGACGCCACTGTCAACCAGCACCAGCATGCCCTCGGCAACGCTCTTGCCACTGACTGCGCTCATCGCATCGTTTTCAACCGATAGCCACCAGGCGTTGCCCTTGGCCAGATAGTCGGTCTGCTCGAAGACAGCAGGTTCGGCTGCCACCTCGCTGCCCAGTGCATCCCACGCCAGCAGCGGGTAACGAAAGCACACGATGTATTTGGTCCAGTCTTCATCTTCGACGCTGTCGTCGACGGCATAGCGCACGCGCTCTTCACCGATCTGCCCGGCCACCTGCAACTGCAGGCTGACGTGGTAGTGCGGCATGCCCAGTTCGACGAACACCTTGTTCATCGAATCGACCCGTGGTTGCCGGCGTTTGCACAGCCAGTGGCCAATACTGCCCTGGGACACGCCAACGCGTTCGGCGAGCAGTTCCTGCGAGATGTCGAGCTCCTCCATCCGGTCACGGATGAGGGCAATCCATTTATCCATATTCATCGCTGGCACGATACGGACTGCCTCTAGGCGCTCAATACACATAAGGTAGTATTTCCTTGAAAGCACATAAATACATTAGGTATTAGAATCAGGCAGAGTCCTTCCCACAGCGCCGTTCCCGGTATCAGGATGAAACCCCATGAAAAAAGACGAAACAGATCTGGACAGTGAAGCTGCGCGCCGCGCGCTCGACTACTACCTCAACCCCACCCCGCCGCGGCCCAACCTGGACAACAAGGTGTGGACCTTGCAGCCCGGGGTTTCCATTGGCGAAGCCCATGACCATGCGCTGGCCCTGCTGCGCTGCGCGGCGGCAACGGCCCATGAAACCGCCACCCACCAGGACGGCATGACCCGCGAGGTGACACTGGCGCTGATGCATATGGTGAACATGGCAAGGTCACTGCTCGAGCACAAAAAGGCAGTGATGACGGACGACAGATAAGAGCAGAACGTGAACGCCAGGTAACGGCAATGGCCCCGATTGCCGGGACAGGATGAGGAGTGCAGGTAATTTTTTTACCGATTTCAACAAATATCGTTTGACTGGCAAATGATAACGATTATTATTGCACTCAGCAGGTCGCGAGACCCGCTGGATAACCTGGAGACCTTAGGTCGGACTCTCAGATTATCTCCTCATCAGGCTAATCACGGTTTTTGACCCGGCTTTTTGCCGGGTCTTTTTTTTGGTCTTCAGGCTAATGAAGATGGGTACCGCTTGATGGCCGCGATCATAGCAAAAGTGTTTCCACAGGTGAATGGATGTAACAGCCTTTTACGCAAACAGCACTTGAGAATCAATCTCGTTACGATTAAGCTGTTCGCGCGTCAGGGAAGATGCCCCCACCCCTACACCTGAGCAAGGAGCCACCCATGACCCGCCTACTGCCCCTTGAACAGCACCTGCACAGCCATACCGATGAAGACGCCTTGCTGCACCGTCTGCGCCGTCTACCGCGGCGGGTGCAACAAGTATTTCTGCTCAGCCGCCTCGAACAACTGCCGTTCGCCGCCATCGCCGAGCGCCTCGATCTCAGCGTACACGCCGTCGAACGCCACATGCATCAAGCGTTGCAGGGCACTCAGGCTCGGTCTGACAGCTTTGCCAGCGCCGCCGGCCATTGGTATGTGCGCCTGCAAAACCCACAGGTCAGTGCCAGCGAGCGGATCGACTTCCGCCGCTGGCTGGACGCCGCCGACGAGCACTTGCAGGCCTTCCACCAGACCGAACTGCACTGGCGCCGCCTGCTCGTCCCGGCACGTCAACTGGGGCAAGACGGTTGGTACCGGCATGGTCAGGCAGCGCTGTCACTGGGCGGTTGCTCGATCGCGGCCGGCCTGGGCCTGGCCGCCCTGCTGGCAATGGCGTACTGGGCGTGAGTAAACCCAGCCCTTGAGCCAAGCGCGGCCTGGCTGCGTTGCCGAGCAATGCCGACACTCGATGAAACACCCCCTGCCAACCGGCAACACATTTGCAGTCCCAGCCGGCGCTGCGAGCGGTGTAGAGTAACCGTCACAAAAAAAGCCACAGGAGCCTGGCAATGACCGTGACGTCGCCCGCTGTAACCATCGACTGCGCTTTCGATTCCGGCAATATTCAGGTGCTCGACGCCAGCAATCCAGAGCAGGTGCATCTGGCCATTCGCCCGGACAGCCACAGTGGCCACTTCCAGTGGTTTCACTTCAAGGTAGATGGCCTGACGCCTGGCCACACTCACCGGTTCAGCCTCGACAACGCCAGCCAGTCTTCCTATCCCAATGCCTGGAGCGGTTATCAGGCCGTGGCCTCGTATGATCAGCAGGTGTGGTTCCGCGTCCCCAGCCGCTTCGACGGCGAGGCCCTGCACTTTGAGTTGCAGGCCACTCAGCCGCAGGCCTGGTTCGCCTACTTCGAGCCCTACTCGCGTGCCCGCCACAATCAATTGATCGACCGCGCCCAGCAGTTGCCGGGAGTCGAGTTGCTGGCCCATGGACGCAGCGTGCAGGGCCGTGATATCCCCCTGTTGCGCGCTGGTGACGGTGCGCCCGGCAAGCGCAAGCTCTGGCTGATCGCCCAGCAGCACCCGGGCGAGCACATGGCCGAGTGGTTCATGGAGGGCGTGATCGAACGCCTCGAAGCCAACGATACGCAGATTCAGGCATTGCTCGCTCAAGCCGACCTGTACCTGATCCCGAACATGAACCCGGACGGCGCCTTCCTCGGCCATCTGCGTACCAACTTCAAGGGCCAGGATCTGAACCGTGCCTGGCAGTCAGCCAGTGTCGACACCAGCCCCGAGGTGCTGTTTGCCCAGGCACAGATGAAGCAATACGGCGTCGATGCATTTATCGACGTGCACGGTGACGAAGAGATCCCCCACGTGTTCACCGCCGCCTGCGAAGGCAACCCAGGCTACACCCCGCGCCTGGCGAAACTCGAGGAGCAGTTCCGCAGCACCTTGGGCAGCATCACCGCAGACTTTCAGACCACCCACGGCTATACCCGCGACCAGCCTGCTCAGGCCAACATGACCCTGGCCTGCAACGCGGTCGGGCAACAGTACGACTGCCTCTCACTGACCCTGGAGATGCCCTTCAAGGACCACGACGACGCGCCCAATGTGCAGACGGGCTGGTCTGGACAGCGCTCGAAGGACTTGGCCGGTGCGGTACTGGAGACGTTGGCGAAAATCGCGCGTGATCTACGCTAGCTAGAACTGCACATCCAGAATCACGCTGTCGCTGTAGGTCGCAGCCGGCGGCGTCGGCTGATCGCTGTAGACCCGCGCGTTGTAGTTGAAAATCTGGCTACCGGTGCCAGTGCCTGCGCCCGGGTTGACGTTGGCATCGGTACTGGCACGCCTTGCTGTATTCAGCGAGCCCCAGCGCTCGCTGCCGGCGCTCTTGAAAATGTCATAGGCCAGATAGTTATTGGCCGGTGATTTCATCCGCCGACGGCCGCCAGCCGGGTTTACCCCATCATCCAGGCCAACGGTGTAGTTGCTGCCCTTGGTGCAGGAGATGTTGATGCTTTGATTGACCGTGGTAAACGCACTGACCACCGGCGCACTGTTGAAGACAATGTTCGGAGTGGTGATCTGGCAGTCATTGCTTACCGTCAGGCTGACGTTGAGGGTGCGGCTGCCATTGCCCTTGTCGCGGCCCAGGCAAATCGTGCCGGCACTGATGCCAGAGCAGTAGTCCCAGGCCCAGGCGATGGTCAGGGTTTCCTGGTACACGCCCGCAGCAACGTTGGCACCCAGGTTGGTCTTCACATACAGCGGCACGGTCTTGGGTGTGGTGCCATTGAGCAGGCCAAGCAGGTCGAGGATGCCATTGCGGGCGAAGTCGAACGCCACGCCACGGGTGATCGGAAAGCTCGTGCTGTTGTTGGCATACAAGGTGTAAGGGATCACATCACCGGTTGGCCCAACCAGCCCGCTGGTGCTGGAGGTGATGGTTGCGTAGAAGTGATCGCCCGAACTCAGCAGACTGAGCAAAGAACCGGTGCACTGCAAACCGGCATTGGTGGTCGAGGCGCTTTGCACTGTGCCGCGCACCAAGGTCGAATTGACCGTGCCGAAGCTCGCCGGCAGGGTATCGACCATATTGCACAGGCCCCAGGCCGGCGCCGCCATCACCGTCGCGAGCAGCGCCACTGCCCCTGCAGAGCGGTTCATTGACACACCAGCGGGCCAATCAACGGCACCGGCCCCTGCCCTTCCGGCAGATCAAAGGCCACCTGGCACTGGCCGCCCTCGGCCAGCTCGACCTGCAGGGTGTTGTGCGCCGAGAGGTTCTCCAGATACACCAGGCCGTCCCAGCCGACCACTGCCAGGCTGCCGCTCTGCTGATGGGTCACCCGGCTACCCAGCTTGAGGTTGTTCTGCTGCGCGTCGACCAGCACGATGCTCGCCGCCAGCACCCGCTTAAGCGGGAACTCCAGCAAATAGCCGCTACCCCGGCGCACGGCGACCCGCTGCTCGACCTGCGGTGCCAGCACATCGGCCGACAGCTCCATTGGATCGATCTCATACTTGCCGCGGTAGTAACCACTGCTGTACGGCACCAACAAGTGGCCGTTGCGGTCAGTGCGGCCGACCAGCTGATTCTCGTAGCGCACAGGGACATCGGCGTAACCGTCGGTACTGACAACTACAAAGGCATCGTCAATCCGGTTGGCGGCAAACAGGCCGGCGTCCATCCATACCAGCGAACCGCTGGCGTCGGCCCAGCGGGTCATGGCGTCACTGCTGCCATAGGTACCAGCCTGCAACTGCACCGACTGCAGGCGCCAGGTCGCGTCAGCCTGGCGATAGGCTTCGCGGTCGCCATCGGCATAACCGAGATTGAAACCGACACCGCCACCCACCGGCACGGCGCGGCTGTAGTTGACCCGCTGCTGGCGGCTGCCATCCTGGCTGCGCTCCATGCTCAGGGCCAGGTTGCCATGCAGGTCGAACGGGATCACCAGCTGCGCCTGCATGGCCCACTGGCTTTCGCCGATCTCGCGGTTGGCCGACAGGTACAAGCTGCTGTTGCCCCACAACGAGCGGCTCCAGCTCAGGTTGAGCAGACGGGTACGCGAGCCGTCTCCTGCCTGCACATCGAAATAGCCGGCACCGAGGCTGCCATAGCGCTCAAGGTTCAGACTCAGGGTGACCTGTTCACTACGCCTGGACAGCTGTGTGTAGGGCGTGTCGACCCGCGACAGGTCGGCGTAGTCGCCATGGCGCTGCAGGCGCTGGTAACTGAAACCGAGGCGCTGGCTGTTGTATTGATACCCCAGCGCAACCTGCTGGCCCTGCTCGCCGTCGAAACGGCTTTGCGCCAACGCCGCATTGAGCACGCCATAATTGCCCAGCCGTAGATTGCCACCCAGGCCGCCGAGGGCGAGGGTCTCGGCGGTCTCCAAATGGCCCTCGAGGGTAAAGCTGTCGCTGACACCGTGGCGCAGGCTGGCGCTGGCAACGCCTGTGCCGTAGCCAAAATCACGTACGCCGTAGTCGCGGCGCAGGCTGCCGGCCGCCAGGGAAAAGTCGCTCAGGCCTTTGCCCAGCAGGCTGCTGGTGACGTAGAACGGCAGCGTGGTCGACACCTGGCGGCCGAGGGCGTCGGTGGTCACCACCACCGCTTCGCCGGCACCGTTGATGAACGGCACGTTGGTCAGGGTGTATGGCCCGGGTTGCAGGTCGGTGGTGCTCGCCTTGTAGCCGTTGATGAACAGGTCCAGCGACGTCGGTACCGCCGCCTCGCCGGCAAAGGCCGGCAGCGGATAGGTGACCAGGTCCGGGCGGGCGGCAAAATCACGCGAAAGCTGCAGGCCGCCGAGCCGCACCGAGCTGGTCCAGGGCAAGGCGCCGGTGACCAGGTCACCGGCCTCGATGGTCAGCAGGCGTTGCTCGTCGGTATAGCGCCAGGTAGTGTCGTAGCGCAGAAATCCCTGACGGGTATCGGCCTGCGGTGCGCTGTTGAAGGCCTGGCGCCACTGGCCGGTGGTGCTGAACGTGCCCCAGCTGTCGAACAGACGCAGCTCGTTCCAGGCGGCCAGGTAGGTGCCGCTCTCATCGGTGTCATTCAGGTAGACGTCGTAGTTGAGCAGCGCGCCGAAGCTGCTGCGGGCGTCGCTGGCCGAGTACAGGCCGCGCTCGCCAACCCGCTGCAGCGGCAACCAGGCAGCGGGTACCTGCAACAGCAGGCGCTGGTTGGCGCTGTCGTAGTCGGCATGCAGGTCGGCATAGGCATCCAGCGCCACCTCACCCTGAGTAACCCCCGGCAGGCTGATGCCCGCTGCAGTGAGCACCTCACTGGCGATAAACAAGCGCCCGGCGCGTTGCTGCACGGGCACCAGCTCAGCCCTGGGCATTTGGTTCACCAGCAGGTCGAGGTACAGCGTGGCATCGGTGACCGCGCTGCTCTCGCTCGGTGGCGGCGGCAGGCCGTTGGCCAGCGCCAGCTGTGGCCCCAGCAGCAAGCCCAGGCACACCTGATGGGCCATCCACGACAGCCATTTCACACACGGCTTCCAGCCATTGTCGGGTCCTCCGTGGCCCCTGACGTCGATTCATCGAAGTTTCACTTGCCCGGGCTGATGGCCTGGGCCACGTCCTGTCCGTTGACCCGGCCCTTGAGCACACTCGCTGCGGTGGGGACTGCGGGCACTGGCCAACGCATGCTGGCGCCGGGCAGCACATAGCCAAGCAGGCCTTCAACCACCGGCTTGTCCTGGCCGGCCTGCTGCAGCACTACGTCGGTCAGGCGCGCGTGGACCGGGCCGCTGTTGCGCAGCTCGACAAAGGGCTTGCCCTGCACATTGACCGCGCGCCAGCTCAGCTGCGGCTTGCCAACTCCATCGGCGCTGCGCTTGCCTTCCGGGTCGGGTTTGCCCCACAGGCCTTCGCCATACACGAACAACGGCACCGAGTAGCGCATCTGCAGGCGGATCGCTGCCGTCGGTGCCTGAGTATTGGCATCGACCGGCAAGGGTGAGGGGATTTCGTCGATGATGATGCGGTAGGCCTGCTCCTGACCGGCTGGCGAGCTGCCGGTACGGGTCAGCCGGATCAGCTGCTTTTGCCCCGGCGCGATATTCGCCACCGGCGGGCTGCCGATAATCTCGCGCTGGGCCTGGAACTGCTCCTCAAAGCCGCCCTGGCGCCAGGCAAATACGCGCACCTGCAGGTTGGCCGGCGTAGTGCCGCGGTTTTCCAGCCACAGCGCCCCCGCCTTCTGATCTGCCTCCAGCACCGGGTCAATTGGCCAGATCAGCACCGAGGTTGCCGCCGCCGCTGGCTGACTGGCCAGCAGCAAGCCAACGACTATTGCTTGCGCCCACTTTGCGCCTGCCCCCATGCCATTCTCCTTGGTTTGTTGTGTTGATCCCTGCGTTCACCAGGTCACCGTGACCTGCACGACATCGGTATAGGTACCTGCGGGCAATGTCCCCGGCAGCTGCGTGCGACCGTAAACCGGCAGCTTGATCGCCGTCGGGTCGCTGTAGCTGACCGACGTCACCTGGCCGATTGCAAGGCTCTGACTGAAGCCGGCGTCGCGATACAGCTGGTAGGCGAGCAGTTGCGTACCACCGCTGCGCTTCAGGTTGCGGGTCCCGCCGCTGTTGTTCTGGCCACCGTCCAAGGCCATGCTCAATGCCACCCCCGGCGTGCACTGAAAGCTCACCGTGCTGCCACCCAGCGCTGCGCTGACGCTGGCCTTGGACAGGGCTGATTGCGTGCCGAAGTCGAGGCTGCCGTAAGCGCTCACCCCGCCCACCACCAGGCAGCCGGCCACGACCTGCGCGCTGACCTGAAAGGTACTGGTGGTCGCTGCATCCAACGGCAACGCCAGCACCAGCCCCAGCCCCGCCGTGGTTGCGCGAACCCAGCGATTCATGGCTCAGAACGTCAGCTCGACGGCAACCGTGTCGGTGTAGGTGCCCGCCGGCAGGCCAGCCTTGCCCTTGGCCTGGCCGTACAGGTTGACGGTCTGGGCAGCGCCGGTACTGGTCGGCACGGCGATGCTGCCGTCGATGGCCAGCGGCACGGTGTGTCCGGCATCGGTATAGAAGTCATACGGCACGAAGTTGCCATTGCCGTCGGCCAGCGCCCGCGTCCCTCCCGTCGACAAGCCATCATGAGCGCCGGCGCGCACGCGAATTGACGCCCCGGTGCCATTCGAGCAGAGGATGCTCATGGCGCCGCCACCCGGACCCATGACCTGGGCATTGGCGGTACCGAACAAGGCGTCCTGAGTACCGAAGTTGAGGTTACCGAAGTTGACCCCGGAGGTACCGGCACTGCCGTTGACCTGGCAGGCGGCGATCAGGGTCAGGGTCGAGTTGATGGTCCCGGTCACGGTGGCTGCCTGAGCCTGGGACGCCAGCGCCAGGGCGAGCCCGGCGAGTACTGAGCAGGTGAGGTGTGTGCGCATCGGATTCTCCTTGGGTGTTACCAGTCCAGGGTCACGCTGAGGGTGTCGCGGTAAAGCCCGGCGGGCAGCGCGCGCGGCTGCGCGATGACCACGCCGTAGATCGGAATCGGGATCTGCTGGCTGCTGTTGACGGTGAAGGTGCGCGCCTGGCCTACCGGGTAACGGCTGTTGCCGCTGGGATCGACCGCCAGTTGGTAAGGGATCATCTCGCGACCGTTGCTCAGCCGGCGCACACCATCGCCACCGTTCTGGCCAGCATTGATGCGCACGCTGAAGGCGCGCACCGACGGCGTGCAACTGATCTGCAGGCCACCATCGCCTGCGATTTCGTCGACCTTGCCCTGCAACGGCTCCTGCCAGCTCGGCCCGCGCGAACCAAAGTCCATGACCCCTGGCGTACCCAGCGTCGCCGGTGGCTGGTCGCTGCTGATCTGGCACGCGGCACGGATCACCAGGCGCGCTTCGATAACCCCGGTGGTGCTGCCATGCACGGCGCCTGGCAGCAGCAGCGGGCCCAGGCTCAGGAGCAGAATGCTGGTGCGACTCATGACGTAGCCTCCTTGCTCATGGCGATGCCCCTACCAGGTGACCGTGACTTTCAACAAGTCGGCGTACAGGCCAGGCCGTGGCACCCAGGCCAGGCTGTCGATGCGCGCATACAGCGGCAATTCGACCGAGCCACTGTCTGGCACCCGCGCCGATTGTGCGCTGCCAACACTCAGCGGCTGGCGCCAGCCTGCGTCGCTGTAAAGCCGATAGGGAATGGGCCTGGCTTGCGCATCCGCGCTGGCCAGGAAGCGCAGCTCGCCTACGCCGCCATGCAGGCCGCCGTCGACGCGGATTTGATAAGGCGTGTCCGGGTTGCATTCGAGCCGTGGTGGCCGAGGGCTGAGCAGCACGCCAGTCAGCGGCGCAGCGGCGCCGTCAAGGCGTGCTGCGCTGCCCAGGTCGATCTGGCCCAATGCTTGCGCCGCCGCATCGCGGGGTTGGTTGACCAGCATGCAACCACGCTCGACCTGCACCCGCACCTCGACCAGAAAGTCCGCCGCCAGGCTGTTCACGCTCAACAACAGCCCCGACCACATGGCCACTCCGCGTACTTCCACCGCACTATCCCTGTTTCAGGCCCTGTTTCCAGGCTATGACCTTGAGGGTAGCAGCGCAGTCTGATCCCGCCGGGTTTGCCCTACCCTTCATTGGCATTAACAACAATGGCTTAGGTGGCTATTTGCCGCGTTAAAGACCCCCGTTCCGCACCTTTCACGGCACTGCACGCTATTTTTGTACTCAAACGGCGAACCCCTGAACTAATCAGACCTCAAATGGCCATATGCCGGCAAAGCAGCCGACAATCTGATACTTTTGCAGCAGCAACAGCCTATGCCATGCGCTTTCCGCCGGGCGAGGACAGAATCACCAGGAGTACCGCTTTGACAACTGCCCCCACCGCATTCGACCAGGCTGTCGAGCGCTGCGCCCAGGAGCCTATTCAGGTCCCCGGCAGCATCCAGCCGCAGGGTTTCATGCTGGTACTCGACGAGCAGGACCTGTGCGTGCTGCAAGCCAGCGAGAACGCTGAGCGCTGGCTTGGGTCTGCGGCGCCCGAGCTGCTTGGGCGCACCTTCGCCGATCTGATCAGCGACAGTTTCGACCTGCGTGCACAGATGCAGTATCTGCCGGTCGATGAGGTATTCCCGTTTCATATCGGCGACGTTGAACTACGCCAGCCCAGCCCAGACTGCAGCCACATGCGCGTGCTGGTGCATCGTCACGACCAGGTCCTGATCACCGAATTCGAACCGATCCGCACGGCCAGCGGCCCGTCCGGGCATGGCGATTACTACCCGCTGGTACGCGCCTTCGTCGGCAGCGTGCACAAGGTCAGCTGCATCGTCGAACTGTTGCAGCAGTCGGTCATGCAGATCAAACGCATTACCGGCTTTGGCAGGGTCAAGGCCTACCGCTTCGATGCCGAAGGCAACGGCGAGGTACTTGCCGAGGTCGCCGACCCCGGCTACCCGAGCTATCTGGGCCTGTGCTTCCCGGCCTCCGATATTCCACGCCAGGCCCGCGAGTTGTACCGAGTCAATCGGATTCGGGTCATCGAAGATGCCAACTACATTGCCTCGCCGCTGTACCCCCACAGCAACCCGCGCACCGGCAAGCCGCTGGACATGAGCTATGCGGCGTTGCGCGCGGTATCCCCGGTGCACCTACAGTACATGCGCAACATGGGCACCCTGGCATCGACCTCTTTGTCGATCGTGGTAGACGGCAAGTTGTGGGGGCTGATCTCCTGCCATCACGACCAGCCGCATGCCGTCGACCTGCCCACTCGCACGGCCTGCGAGCTGCTGGCCAGCGTGCTGTCGCTGCAGATCGAATCCCGTGAAGCGCACACCGGCACCCAGACCATGCTCGACATGCGCCAGCGCATCGTGCGCATGCTGGCCTCGATGGCCGACCACGACAGCGTCAGTGCTGGTTTGAAGGCCTTGCCTCAGGTCCTGCTGGACTTTGCCGGTGCCACTGGCGCGGCGATCATCAGTGCCGAGCGCTGCGACCTGATCGGCGTGACGCCGCCCGCTGCGCAGGTCAATGCGCTGGTCCACTGGCTGTCGCAGCAAGACGCCGAGTCGGTGTTCAGCACCGACAACGTGCGCCGCGACATCCAGGACTTACCAGAGCTGGCCAAGCACGTTGGCGGTGTGCTGGCGGTGGCGATTTCGCAGATCCACTCGCACTATCTGGTGTGGTTCCGCCCCGAGCAGGTACGCACGGTCAACTGGGCCGGGCGCCCGGAAAAAGCCATCAGCGCCGCGGGCGACCTCAACCCGCGACACAGCTTCGAGCGCTGGCAGGAAGACGTTGGCGGTTACAGCGAATCTTGGGACCCGCTGATCATCGAAGGCGTGGCCGAACTTCGCGTAGCCGTACTGGGGATCGTGCTGCGCAAAGCCGAAGAGCTGGCGCAACTGGCCGGTGAGCTGCGCCAGTCGAACAAGGAACTCGAAGCGTTTTCCTACAGCGTGTCGCACGATCTGCGCGCACCGCTGCGGCACATCGCCGGCTACACCGAACTGCTCACCGAAGTCGAAAGCGAGAACCTCAGCGAACGCGGCCAGCGCTTCCTCAAGCACATCGAAGAAGCCGCGCACTTTGCTGGCACACTTGTCGACAACCTGCTCAATTTCTCTCAGATGGGCCGCTCTGCCCTGCGCATGTCGGATGTCGACCTGAACGCCCTGGTCGACACCATTCGCAACGAGCTGACACCGGATTTTGCCGGCCGTACAATCATCTGGGACGTGGAAAAACTGCCCAAGGTGATCGCCGACCCGGCGTTCATCAACATGGCACTGCATAACCTGATCGCCAACGCGATCAAGTACACCCGTGGCCGCGATCCTGCGCGTATAGAGATCCGCGCCAAGCAACACCCGCACGAGACTGAAATCTATATACGCGACAACGGCGTCGGCTTCGATATGGCCTATGCCAATAAGCTGTTCGGCGTGTTCCAGCGCTTGCACCGCATGGAAGACTTCGAAGGCACCGGCATCGGCCTGGCCAGCGTGCGCCGGATCATCGAACGTCACGACGGCCGTGTATGGGCTGACGGCGAGATCAACCAGGGAGCGTCGTTCCATTTCGCCCTCCCGCGCCATTCATCGAACACCTGAGGTAACGTACATATCATGCTAAAACCGATCTTGTTGGTCGAAGACAACCCCAGGGATCTGGAGTTGACGCTTGTCGCGCTGGAGCGCAGCCAGCTGGCCAACGAAGTCATCGTACTGCGCGATGGCGCCGACGCCCTCGACTACCTGTTGCGCCGCAACGGTTACGCCGACCGCGACGATGGCAACCCGGCCGTACTTCTGCTCGACCTGAAACTGCCCAAGGTGGATGGCCTGGAGGTGCTCAAGGCGGTGCGCGAAACCCCAGAGCTGCGCAGCATCCCGACGGTGATGCTGACCTCCTCGCGGGAAGAACCCGATCTGCTGCGCGCCTATGAGCTCGGGGTCAATGCCTACGTGGTGAAGCCGGTCGAGTTCAAGGAATTTGTCACGGCCATCTCCGATCTGGGGATCTTCTGGGCCGTCCTCAATGAACCGCCGCCTGGCTCGTTGCGGCTGACTCGGCGTGGTAACAATTGAGTCCAACTAGCATGTTGTCAGGCCCGCTCAAGCTACTGATGGTCGAAGACAGTTCGATGGATGCCGAGCTGACCTTGTTGCGCCTGGAGCGCAGCGGGCTGCACATCGAGTCGCAACTGGTGTTCGACCATATTGGCGTCGAGCATGCGCTGCACCACGGCCGTTTTGACCTGATCCTGTGCGATTGCGTGTTGCCTGGCTCGTCCGGCACCGAAGTGCTGGCGATTGCTCAGCGGCTGGCGCCAGATGTGCCGTTCATCTTCCTCTCAGGCATTTATGGTGAAGAGCACGCGGTGGAGATGATCCGCCTTGGCGCCACCGACTATGTACTGAAGAAGAACCTGCCGCTGCTGCCCAAGGCCGTACGCCGGGCGCTGACCGAAGTGCAGGAACGGCATCGCCGCCGCCGCGCCGAGGAAGCGCTGGCCGAGCTTGAGGCGCGCGCCCGGTTTGCCATCGATGCTGCGGGCATGGGTACCTGGGACTATCGCCCGCAGGAAGATCTGCTGCTCTGGGATGACCGCTGCAAGACCTTGTTTGGCCTGCCTGTCGACACTCAGATGTCGTTGGATGTGTTCTACGCAGGCATCTATCCCGAAGACGTCGCGCTGGTTCGTGACGCTGTCGAGCAGGTCATGCAGCCCCAGGCAGGCGGTCACTACCGGGTCGAGTTTCGTATCAATCAGCGTGACGGCCTCGAGCCGCGCTGGTTGCTCTCGAGCGGCCAGACCCAATTCCTCGACGGCCGCTGCGTGCGCTTTTCCGGCGTATTGCAGGACATTCATGAACAACGCCAGGCGACCACGGCGCTCAAGCAGCTCAACGAGATGCTCGGCGAGCGGGTCGAGCGGCGTACCCGGGAGCGCGATCGCTCATGGGAATTGTCCCAGGACTTGCTGGCGGTACTGAACAGAGACCTGACCCCGGTCGCGCTCAACCCAGCCTGGGAAGTCAGCCTGGGCATCTCGCGTGAACGCCTGAGCCAGACCACCCTGCTGCAGCTGCTACCCGAGCCGGATCAGGAAGCCTTTCTCGCTGAGCTGGCCGCCCTCGGCCAGGGCCGCACCAGTGCCCGCTTTGTAGGGCGGATTCAACATGCCAGCGGCCAACAGCGCTGGTTGTCCTGGGTGATCGTGCCCGAGGACACCCTGCTCTATGTGGTCGCCCGCGATATCACCAGTGAGCGCGAATCGTCGATGGGCCTGGCCGAGGCCAACATGCGCCTGCGCGAGCAGATCGATGAGCGCGAGCGTATCGAAGCTGCGCTGCAGCAGATGCAGCGACTGGAGGCAGTCGGCCAGCTGACTGCCGGGGTCGCGCACGACTTCAACAACTTGCTGACGGTGATTCTGACCGGCGCGAGTTTCCTTGAGCGTGACCTGCAGAAAGAGAATTACGACAAGGCCCGCAGCCGCCTCAAGCACATCCGCGAGGCTGGCGAGCGCGGTGCCAAGTTGACCTCACAGTTGCTGGCCTTCTCCCGGCGCCAGCGGCTCGAGCCTGTGCCGCTGAACCTCAACCAGACCCTCACCGGCCTGGAAGAGCTGCTGCGACGCACCTTGGGCGGCAATGTCTCGGTACGCCTGGATCTGGATGCCAGCCTTTGGCAGGCACTGACTGACCCGACCCAGACCGAGATGATCATTCTCAACCTGGCGATCAACGCCCGCGACGCCATGGCCGATGGCGGCCAGCTGATCCTGTCGACGCGCAATACCTTGATCACAGAACGCGCCCAGCGACCGGAAGACCCGGAGCCTGGCGAGTACGTGATGCTGTCGATTCGCGATACCGGTTGCGGCATGAGTGAAGAGGTAGTCGGCAAGGTATTCGAGCCATTCTTCACCACCAAGGACATCGGTAAAGGCTCGGGCCTTGGCCTGGCCCAGGTGTTCGGCTTCGCCAAGCAATCGGGCGGTGGCGTGTCTATCGATACTGCGCCGGACCAGGGTACCTTGGTGTCGGTCTACCTGCCTGCGGTCAAGCAGCCTGTAGCCTTCGAAGCACCCGCGGCGCCCGCGGCGCCAGCCCTCTCGGCAGAGGGCCGTGATCGCACCGTGCTGTTGGTGGACGATGATCACCTGGTCCGCGACATGATCGGCGAGCTACTGCGCTCGCACGGTTATCAGGTACGCCAGGCGCACGGTGGCGAGCAGGCCCTGTGCTTGCTCGATGAACACGTCGATGTGCTGCTGACTGACTTTGCCATGCCCGAATTCAACGGCGCGCAGCTTGCGTTGGCGGCGCGTGAGCGCTTCCCGCGATTGCCGGTGGTGATTCTCACGGGCTATGCCGAGCTGCAAGGCTTCGAGCTGGGCGACAGTGTGGTCATTCAGAAACCGGTACAGGATCAACTGCTGGCGAAAACCCTGGACGATTTGTTGGGCGCGGTCTGAGCACCGCGCTCGGCCGTTGCTCAGCAACTGCAATACGGATGGGTAGCGTTGGTGGATTGCGCGGGAATAGAGAGAGGGTAAAGCGAGGAAGATAATGGCAGGGGCGGCTGGATTCGAACCAACGCATGGCAGGATCAAAACCTGCTGCCTTACCGCTTGGCGACGCCCCTGTATCGGATGCGACAAGTGCGATGCACTGTCGTTCTGACAATCCCCCTGGCTGACAACATGGGTTGTTGTCGGGGAATGCGCGGCACTTTAACAACAATCCTTGCCCATGAAAACCCCTCTGTTAAAAAAAATCTCAAAAAAACAGCAAGTTAGTCAGGCACCCGCCGCTGCCTGACCGCCTGTCGGCAAAGCTCGCCCAGCTAAAAAACCAAATCCCTGCAGCCCTGCCCAATAGTCAAGTAACCCAGCGTTTACAAGGAGGGCGCCATGCCAGTTTCCCATGACCTGTACCAAGACCTGCACTACCCCCGCGAAATCGTTCAGCAGCGCCGCCAGCAGGATAAGACCCTTGATCGCCTGCTCGACGAGTACGTCGATATCGACAACCAGGTGCTGGCTGCCGAGGCCATCTCGGCGGGCTATACCAGCGATGATGACCTGCACCGCCTCAAGGAGCGTCGCCTGTCGATCAAGTACATGATCGACCGTCAGCTCAAGCGCCAAGCCTGAAGCTATTCATTTGGCAGTGGCGCCTGACCACTGCCAGCGTGCACTGACCGGCCGGTAGTCGCCCACAATCGCCTGGCTACCCGCCGGGATGATTGCCTGCCAGCGGTGCTTGCGGTGAAAATGGCCACTCACTGGAGGGCGCCAACCGCCCTGCCCCGCTGTTGAGGACCACTCGCTTGTCTGCCTGGATTTCCACGCCGCTTCGCCACTTGCGCCGCCGCTCGCGTACCGATGCGCAAGGCGACTGCCAGCTGTTGAGCTACTTCGAGGACAAGGCCAGGCAGCGCGGCTATAGCTTGAGCGAAGGCCAACGCCGGGTTATCGAGCGCATGACGCAACAGCTTGCCGCGCTGGCTGATGGCCAGGCGCGCAGCTTGTATCTGTATGGATCGGTTGGCCGCGGCAAGAGCTGGCTACTCGATGGCTTTTACCAGGCGCTGGAGGTTGAGGCCAAGCTGCGCCTGCACTTCCACGATTTCTTCGCTCGTCTGCATCAGGGCATGCACCGCTATCGCGGCGCCGACAATGCCATGGCGGCGACCCTGGATGAACTGATTGGCGACTGCCAGGTGCTGTGCTTCGACGAGTTCCATGTGCACGACATCGGCGATGCGATGCTACTCACCCGGCTGTTCAGCGCGCTGTTCGAGCGCAACGTGTTTGTCGTCCTGACTTCCAACTATGCCCCTGAAGGCCTGCTGCCCAACCCGCTTTACCATGAGCGGTTCTTGCCAGTGATCCGCCTGATCAACAGCCGCATGCTGGTGATGGAAGTGGGCGGCGACATCGACTTTCGCAGCCTGCCGGCCAACCGCGCGCACCAGCGTTTTACCCAGGGCCACTACGTTTGGCCCGGCACAGCTGAGCAACGCCTGGCCCTGGCGCTGCCTGAAACCCAGCCGCTGACCCTGGACATCAATCACCGCCCGCTGCGCGCCCTGGCCAGCCAGGATCGACAGGTGCACTTCAGCTTTGTCGATCTGTGCGAGCAGGCCACGGCAGTGGTGGATTATCTGGAGCTGGCCAGCCGTTACGATCGCTGGATCATCGACGACCTGGAAGACCTGGCCGAATGTTCGCTCGCAGCGCAGCAACGCTTCGTCAACCTGGTCGATGTGCTGTACGACCAGGACTGCGAGCTGGTGCTGATTGGCCGCTATCCGCTCGAGCAGAGCCTGGGTGGCGCCATTGCCGACCTGATGCGCAGCCGCAGCCGTCTCGGCCAGCTGCATCAGGTCGGCACGACTGTGCTTTAACCTGCGCGGGGCAGATCGGCCAGCACCGCTTCGATTTCGCCAAGCACAGCCGGGTCATCCAGCGTTGACGGTGGTACATAGGCCTGACCGTCAGCGATCTTGCGCAGCACCGCGCGCAGAATCTTGCCGGAGCGTGTCTTGGGCAAGCGCTTGACCAACCGCACCCGGTTGAAGCATGCCAGCGCACCGATCTGCTCGCGCACACTGGCAACCAGTTCAGCCTGCAATTTTTGCTCGGCTAGCTCTTCGCCGTCCTTGAGTACCACCAACGCCAGCGGCACCTGGCCCTTGATGTCGTCGTGCACACCGATCACCGCGCACTCGGCAACCGCTGCATGGCGGGCGACCAGATCTTCCATTTCGCCGGTAGACAACCGATGCCCGGAGACGTTGATGACGTCATCGGTGCGACCCATGATGTAGACGAAGCCGTCATCGTCCAGGTAGCCGCCATCACCGGTATGGTAGTAGCCCGGATAGGTGTGCAGATACGCCTGCAGATAGCGCTGATGATCACCCCACAGCGTCTGGCTGCAGCCCGGCGGCAGCGGCAGGGCGATGACGATCGCGCCCTGTTGATTCGGCCCGAGCAAATGCCCGTCGTCGTCCAGCACCTGCACGTGGTAGCCCGGTACTGCGCGGTTGCTCGACCCGGGGCGTGCGGCGCTGCCTTCAAGGCCGACACAGGGTGCGGTCACCGGCCAGCCGGTTTCGGTCTGCCACCAGTGGTCATGCACCGGTTTGCCGGTGACCTGCTCCAGCCATTGATGGGTGCTTGAATCAAGCTTTTCCCCGGCCAGGAACAATTGGCGCAGGGAGCTCAGGTCATACCCGGCGAGCAGTTCGCCATGGGGGTCTTCCTTGCGGATCGCGCGCATCGCCGTCGGCGCGCAGAACAAGGCATTCACCTGATACTGCTCGACCACCCGCCAGTACGCGGCGGCGTCCGGGGTGCGGATCGGCTTGCCTTCATAGAACACCGTGGTGCAACCGGTCATCAGCGGCCCGTAGACGATCAGCGAGTGACCGACCACCCAGCCCACATCGGAAATCCCCCACCAGACATCGCCCGCCTGCATGCCATAGATATGGCGCATGGTGTAGCTCAAGGCGACCGCGTTGCCGCCGTTTTCGCGGACGATGCCCTTGGGTTTGCCGGTGGTGCCGGAGGTGTACATGATATATAGCGGGTCGGTTGCACTGAGCTCGACCGGCGCCACAGGCTGCGCGTTGACCAGTGCCTGTTGCCAGTCCAGGTCACGCCCAGGCTGCAGCGCGGCCTTGGTCTGTGGCCGCTGCAGCACCAGCACGTGGCGGGGCTGATGGCTGGCCAGTTGCAGCGCGCGATCGATCAGCGGCTTGTATTCGATGACCCGATCAAACTCCAGCCCGCAGGAGGCCGTGAGCACCAGCGTCGGCTTGGCATCATCGATACGCAGGGCCAGCTCGTTGGCGGCAAAACCGCCGAACACTACCGAGTGCACTGCGCCAATCCGCGCGCAGGCGAGCATGGCCATGGCCGCCTGCGGCACCATCGGCATGTAGATGACGACACCGTCGCCCTTGCGCACGCCCAACTCGCGCAGCAGCCCGGCCAGACGCGCAACTTCATCGCGCAGCTCAAGGTAGCTGAAACGCTGCTGGGTGGCGGTTACCGGCGAGTCGTAGATCAACGCGGTCTGCTCGCCACGGCCTTGTTCGATCTGGTGATCCAGGGCCAGGTAGCAGCTGTTCAGGCGCCCGTCGGCAAACCAGCAATGGCTGCCGTCGGTATTGTTGATCAGGGTCTGGCGCGGCTTGTGGTACCAGGCCAGCTGGTCGGCCTGCTCGGCCCAGAAGGCCACAGGGTCGGAAATGGAACGGGCGTAGCTGTGCTGGTAGGTCATGTCAGTCGCAACCCGATACTTGTTGTTATTGAAGGGCGAGCCTGCAGTATGGACCTGCCTGACGCCCCTGCCATGGGACTAAAGTCCATAACCGACCTGCAAATTCGCAGCAGCAGGCACTATCAAGGCGGCGCTTTTGAAGCGCGCCAAGCAGCGAGCAAGGCTCTAGAATAGCCATCACCTTGATCAATGAGCACAGCATGGATATCGAACAGGCACGCACCTTTCTGGAGATTGTGCGCTGCGGCAGCCTGGTCGCCGCCGCCGAGGGCCTGTGCGTGTCGCAGACGGCAATCACCGCGCGGGTGCAGCGTCTTGAGCAGCAGCTAGGTTGCCAGCTGTTTGTCCGCAGCCGCAGCGGCGCCAGCCTGACCGCAGACGGCGAAGCCTTCGTCACCTACGCCCACCAACTGGTGGAAACCTGGGAGGCCGCCCGCCGTGACCTGCCGCTGCCGCAGGGTTGTCAGCAGCTGCTGCACCTGGGCGGCGAAACCAGCCTGGGCAACCCACTGCTGCTTGACTGGGTCAGTGCGCTGTACCGCGAGATGCCCAGCCATGCCATCCGCAGCGAGGTCAGCGACGGCGAATCGTTGCTGCGCAAGGTCGAGCGCGGCTTGCTCGATGCTGCGCTGGTCTATCAGCCCATCTACGGGCCTGGCCTGCAGGTGGAGCAGTTGATGGAAGAAAAACTGGTGCGCATCCGCCACGTAGAACGGCCAGAGCCTTATGTGTATATCGACTGGGGCGAGACGTTTCGCCGCCAGCATGATGCCGCCCTGCCCGACTGTGCCCGCCCAGCGCTGAGCTTCAACCTCGGCCCGCTGGCCTTGCAGTTCATTCTCGAGCACGGTGGCAGCGGTTATTTCCGTACACGGGTGGTGCAGGCTTACCTGGACAGCGGCGTGTTCGAGCGGGTGCCGCAAGCGCCGGAATTCACCTACCCGACTTTTCTGGTGTACACCCGCAAGCACGACAGCGCCGCCTTGCAGCAGGCCTTCGGCGTGCTGCGCCGGCAAGTCGCAGCGGGCGTCAGTGACTGGTCACAACGCTGGGACCCGCTCATCTGAAGCAAGCGTGCTGTGGTTGAGCAACTGGCGCTTGAGACCGGCAATCAGGTCGGTCTGGGTGATCACCCCGACCAGCTTGCCGTCATCGAGTACCGGCAGGCAGTGCAAGCCTTGCTCGCACAGCAATGGCAGCAGACGCTCCAGCGGGTGCTGGCTACTGACACTGATCACCCGCCGGCTCATCACCTGCTCCAGCACCACCGGCCTGCGCCGCCACAGCCCACGCCAGCTGAACCGCGCCCGCGCCATGGCCGCCGTCAGCACATCACTGAGGCTGACGATGCCGACCAGGCGCCCCTCCGCCAGTACTGGCAGCGTCTTCAGGTGGTGGCTGGCGAGCATCTGCCAGGCTTGCTCCAGCGTGGTCTGCGGGCTGGCAAATTGCACATCGCGGGACATCACCGAAGCCGCGGTGATACCACCTAGACTGCGCTGCAAGGCATGCTGTTCAGTGGCCAGAAGAATACGCTCAAGCTCGTCACGGCTGACGTCAACGTACTCGCCGATGTCTTCCAGAGCCTGATCGAGGTCGTCGCTGCTGAAACCTACCCGGGCGCTGGGCACTGGGTCGTGGGTGTGGTGCAGATCCTTGCGCGGCAAGCCAGGCTTGGGATAGCGCACGCCCGTCAGGCGGTTGTAGACCACCGCCACTGCGACCAGCACCAGCGCATTGAGCATGATTGGCTCGAGCAGATGATCGCCCATGGCGACCAGCCCGGAATCGGCCAGTACCGCGCTGACCGCTACTCCGCCGCCCGGCGGGTGCAGGCAGCGCAGCAGGCACATGACCAACAACGACAAGCCCAGCGCAGCGCCAGCCACCCACAGCTCGCTGCCCAGGTGCTGGCGCATGACCAAGCCGATTACGCCCGCCAGCGCGTAGCTGCCCAGCACCGACCACGGCTGCGCCAGCGGCCCGGCGTGCACGGCGAAAACCAGCACGGCTGTTGCCGCCAGAGGGCCAAGCAGATGCAGCGCAATGGAGGGACCATAGGCCAGGCTGCATAGCCAACCTGCCAGGCACAGGCCGAGCAAGGCACCGACGCCTGCGCGCAGCCATTCTTTGGGAGGAATATTGAGGGGCGCCGGCATCAGGCGCTGCAACAGGGGTTCGGGACGCGAGGCAGACATCGGCAGAACGTGCTCTTCAACTTGGCCGGGATGAGCCATTTCAGAGCAAGAGTGTGCCGCGCGCACTATTGTGGGGCAAATTCAAAATAATGCGGTTTGGGCTCAATAATTTTGCAGCATCAGCGTAGGCCGTTCAGCGGCCTTTGCCGGGCAGCTCGATGCTCACTCGCAGGCCGCCTTGAGGGTTTTCCTGCAGGGCGATAGTGCCGCCCCAGGCGTCGACGATATCGCGCACGATACCCAAGCCCAGGCCGTGACCATTGACCTGCTCGTCCAGCCGCGAACCTCGCTCGAGCACGTGCACGCGTTTTTCCTCAGGAATGCCCGGGCCATCGTCATCCACCCATAACTGATAACCAGAGGCACTCGTGGCGATACCCAAGCGGACTTCGCTGTCAGCCCATTTGCAGGCATTGTCGAGCAGGTT
Organism: Pseudomonas sp. EZ-C24; assembly: GCF_014525325.1. Taxonomy (NCBI): domain Bacteria; kingdom Pseudomonadati; phylum Pseudomonadota; class Gammaproteobacteria; order Pseudomonadales; family Pseudomonadaceae; genus Pseudomonas; species Pseudomonas sp. EZ-C24. The sequence goes on from NZ_JACDIU010000014.1 coordinate 1,265,228, forward strand.
GCCGAGCAGCTCGAGCAGGTCCTCGCGGTCCCAAGGCAGCAGCAGTCCGGCGGGCGTATCGCGTTCGAGCAGCAGACCTTCACCATGAATCATGCCCAAGGTTGCCAGCAGGCTTGGCAACTCCGCATCGCAATCAAACTGCGCGCCGGGCAGAGCATCGCCCGCCAACCGCGCACGGTTGAGTTCACGTTCCAGACGCTGCTGGATCTGTTCGAGCTGCTCGCGCATTTGCGTGCGTACGTCAGGCAAATCGCGCAAGCGCTCGCTGGAGGCCAGGCTGAGCAGAACCGCCATCGGCGTTTTCAACGCATGGCCAAGATTGCCCAGCGCATTGCGCGAGCGGCGCAGGCTGTCTTCAGTGTGGGCCAGCAGATGGTTGACCTGATCGACCAGCGGCTGCAGCTCGCTGGGTACTTCGGCATCCAGCTGTGAGCGCTGGCCTTGCTGCAGTTGCGCGATCTGCTGGCGGGCTCGCTCCAATGGCCGGAGCGAGCGGGTAACAGTGATGCGCTGCAATACCAGCACCAGCACCAGGGCGATCAGGCCGATACCCAGGCCGATCTGCTGCATGCGCTGAAAGCCTTGGCGTACTGGTGAATAATCCTGCGCGACGCTGATCGAGATGTCCTGACCCAGGCGCCGATAGTCAGCACGCAGGGCCAGCAACTGTTGGCCTTCAGGACCTAGTACATGGGTATCTTCGAGTCCCGGCTTGGCCGGCTTGGGCATGTCCAGGTCCCACAATGAGCGAGATCGCCAACTGCCCTGCTCGAAATCGATGCGAAAGTAATACCCGGAAAACGGCCTTTGGTACGCAGCCGAGATGCGCCGCTCATCCAGCTGCAAGCCGTCCGGGCCGCGCCCCAGCGCCACCAGCAGGTTCTCGCTTTCCTTGCGCAAACCGACTTCGAGGTAACGCTGCAGGCCGGCCTCGAACAGCCACAGGGTCAACTGTGCAAAGGCCAGCCCGATCACTACCAATACGGCGATAAGGCCAACACTCAAGCGTGCCTGGATCGACTTCACGGCGTGCTGCCGGCGTAGACGTAACCTTGCCCGCGACGGGTTTCGATGACGCTGCGGCCGAGTTTACGCCGCAGGTGATTGACGTGCACCTCAAGCACGTTGGAGTCGCGCTCGGTTTCGCCGTCATACAGGTGCTCGGCCAGATGCCCCTTGGACAGCACCTGGCCGGGATGCAGCATGAAGTAGCGCAGCAGGCGAAACTCCGCCGCGGTCAGTTGCACATCGACACCCTCGCGGCTGACACACTGGCGGCTTTCGTCCAAGTGCAGGCCAGCTGCTTCAAGCTTGGGCTGATTGGCCAGGCCGCGCGCGCGGCGCAGCAGTGCCTGAATGCGCAGTTGCAGCTCTTCAGGGTGGAACGGCTTGCTCAGGTAATCGTCGGCGCCGGCCTTCAAGCCTTCGATGCGCTCGGCCCACGAGCCGCGCGCCGTCAGGATCAGCACTGGCGTGGCCAACCCGCCTGCACGCCACTGGGCGAGGACTTCCAATCCCGGCAAGCCGGGCAAGCCAAGGTCGAGAATGATCAGATCGTAGGGCTCGCTCTGGCCTTGATAGACCGCATCACGGCCGTCTGCCAGCCAGTCGACGGCATAGCCCTGACGCTGCAGGCCGGCAGTCAGCTCATCGGCCAGCGGCACGTTATCCTCGACCAGCAACAGGCGCATTCAGTCGTCCTCCTCGTCTTTGAGCAGCACACCGCTGCGAGCATCCAGCTTGATTTCGCGCACCACCCCTTCAAGGGTCAGCAGCTCGACCTCGTATTCATAGCGGCCATGTTTTTCTTCAAGCTCTGCCTCAAGCAGACGTGCCCCGGGGTAACGCCCCAGGGCAGAGTCGAGCAGATGCTCAAGCGGCAGGATGATGCCCTTTTGCCGCAGCGCGAGGGCTTCATCCTGGTCAAGATCACGCGCCAGCGCCAGTGAACACACGGCCATCAGGGCCAGCGCCAGGTAGCGCGGCGTGCGCGATAGCGGGCTCATTATTTGTCTTGGGCGTTTTTCAGTATTTCGCCGGTCTTGGCATCCAGATCAACGTCCCATTCAACGTTCTGCGCATCACGCAGTTCGACCTTGAGGATGTAGCGGCCGTATTCGTTTTCAAGCTCGGAGTCGGTGATGGTTGAACCAGGATGCTTGGCCTTGGCAGTCTCGGCCAGTTTCTGCAATGGCTGCACGGTGCCGGCTTTTTCCAGGGCGCTGATTTCATGCGCCGGCACGTCGGCCAGTGCAGCGGTGGCAGCAACAGACAGGGCAGCAGCAGTGAACAGGGCAGTCAAAGTTTTCATGAGTATCTCTCCATCGGGATATGCAAGTTGTCTACGGGGTTAAGATTAACCACGGCTCCTTAAGCCAACCTGAAATTGCTCGCGGGCATGATAGCGCATGCCTCGAGCACTGTTGCAGTGTGTGCGCAAGCGCCACCGGGCAGCTGACCACACAGGCACAACCACTCACTGCGGCCATGCTGGTAGAATCGCCGCCATTCTCGCTTGCAACAGAGTTACTACCCCGTGGAAATTTTCAAAGAGTTCACCTTCGAATCGGCCCATCGCCTGCCCAATGTCGCGCCTGGTCATAAATGCGGCCGCTTGCACGGCCACTCGTTCAAGGTTGCCCTGCACCTGACCGGCCCGCTTGACCCGCATACCGGCTGGATCCGCGACTTCTCCGAGATCAAGGCGATTTTCAAGCCGATCTACGAGCAGCTCGACCATAACTATCTGAACGACATTCCTGGCCTGGAAAACCCCACCAGCGAAGTGATCGCGGTGTGGATTTGGCAGCAGGTGAAACCGCTGCTGCCAGAACTGTCCAAGGTGCGTATTCACGAAACCTGCACCAGCGGCTGCGAGTACAGCGGCGCGTAGGCGGTTTCAGTCTATCGAGGGTTTCGGGTGCGGCGGCACGCATGGGTTGTCGATACACATCAGCAACACACCCGGCCTGCCGCGGCCTGTATTCAGATACCCTTGCCCGTTCTCTACCAGTCGGCGCACCTTGACAGCTTCAAGGCCGCCATAGAGAGACAGGTTCAGGTGCAGACCGCCCTCCACCAAGCGCTCCGGATTCAGGCATGCGATGTGCCAGAGCGGCGTCTTCAAGCCCTTTCTGAGTTTGTAGAGCGGCAAGTCGAGATCAATCTGCGTGTCTACCGGCAGTTTTACCACCGGCGCGACACCGATCGGATCTTTCAGGGCTATTACCCCTTCTTTATCGGTCAGGCTTCCAGCTTTGGCGTCTGTAGGGTAAAAACCCAGATAGCCGCTCCTGCTAACGTCCAACCAGTAGTTGAGCCTGGGATACTGGTCGCCGTTGCGGCCAGTATAGGCCGGGCGGATCTCGTAGACGTAGCCCAGCGCATGGCGATAGGTGCCGAACCAGAAGGTATCGACACCGAGCGATTGTCGTAAATCTTCACCCTGCCATTCGTCCGGCGGAAATGAATCTGGCCGTGTTCCGTCATAATTGCGGCTCGCTATCAACCAGCCGCTGTCGCTATTCCAGCCATCGAATTCGGTCCAGAGCGGCCGGGACAGGTCGTCGCCGTCCTCCCATACCGCAGGGGTCGAAACATAATCTGCCAGTTGCCAGCGGCAGCGGGCGGTAAAACTCAGTTCAGGCATGAATACAAGGCTGCTCATCACGTCACTCCAGCTTGAAGGAGCGATGAACGCTAAGGACTGCTGGTGCCGCGCGGCAGCTGGAAGGCTACCCCAGCACGTCCTTGAGAAACGACGGTGCGATGTAGCGCTGGTAATGTGCTTCGGACAACAGGAAGAACTCCCGGTCGATGGCGTCGCGCAACTGTGGCAGATCCCAGCCACGAAACTCAGGCAACAGCGCCATGCCATAGGCCTCAAGGTCACGGATCATCCGCGCGCCCCTGGCAATCAATTGGTAGGCCCAGCAGTACTCTGACTGCTGCGCGACGAAGCGGATCGAACGCTGCTCCAGTTGCTGGCGCAAGCAGTCTTTGTCGAACACTTCAAGCTTGGCCATCATCACTTGCACCAGCAACTGCTCCAAGCGCAGCCAGACCGCCCGCTTGGCCTCCTCGCTGTAGCCGTTCCAGTGGATCACTTCATGATGAAAGCGCTTGCAGCCGCGGCATACAAGGTCGCCGTAGACGGTCGAGCAGAGCCCGACGCACGGGGTTTTGATGGACTGATTGGACATGAACAGACAACAGCTTGGCGGTGGCACACGGCTCCATGTTAGCCCTTTGTCTAACCAGGGTCACTTGTTAAAGTCTCATCCCGCGCCTTACTTTTGTTCAGTTTTTGCCGTAGAATCAATCCGCCTTTTCAAGGCAACAATGTCCGTTGGAAGCTGTTTTCAAAGCGTCACGAAGCACAGTTAATCCGGTAGAACGGTGTTGGCCGGCCCATGCAGCCCTCGCATGTGCCGCGCCAACCCCTCATCAGCGCTCCGTTCTACAGGCGTAAAACTTTGAAAACAGCTTCTGCAAGGATTTTCCGCACGCCTGGCTGGACGGCTCACGAAGCCGTATTGCGCATGGCCGCGTTGAATTCTGGATGAGCGTCCCGGACTCCCTTTAGGGACCACTGATGAGGGTAATAACTGTGCTTGAAGCCTACCGCAAACATATCGAAGAGCGTAAAGCCCTGGGCATCGTGCCCCAGCCGCTGAACGCCGAACAGACTGCAGGCCTGGTCGAACTGTTGAAAAACCCGCCAGCCGGCGAAGAAGCCTTCCTCGTTGACCTGATCACCAACCGCGTACCACCAGGCGTTGACGAAGCTGCTTACGTCAAGGCCGGTTTCCTCTCGGCCATCGCCAAGGGCGAAGCCACTTCGCCACTGCTCGACCGCAAGCATGCCACCGAGCTGCTCGGCACCATGCAGGGCGGCTACAACATCGAGACTCTGGTCGCGCTGCTGGACGACGCCGAACTGGCTGCCGTCGCGGCCGAACAGCTCAAGCACACCCTGCTGATGTTCGATGCTTTCCATGACGTCGCCGAAAAAGCCAAGGCGGGCAACGCCCACGCCAAGGCTGTGCTTGAGTCCTGGGCCAATGGCGAGTGGTTCACCAAGCGCCCTGAAATTGCCGAAAAGTACACCCTGACCGTGTTCAAGGTGCCTGGCGAAACCAACACCGACGACCTCTCCCCTGCACCGGATGCCTGGTCGCGCCCTGATATTCCGCTGCACGCCCTGGCCATGCTGAAAATGGCCCGTGACGGCATCGAGCCTGAGCAACCAGGCTCGGTCGGTCCGCTCAAGCAGATCGAAGCCATGCGCGCCAAAGGCTTCCCGGTCGCCTACGTCGGTGACGTGGTCGGTACCGGTTCGTCGCGTAAATCGGCAACCAACTCGGTACTGTGGTTCTTCGGTGACGATATCCCCAACGTGCCGAACAAGCGCGCTGGCGGTTTCTGCTTCGGCACCAAGATCGCTCCGATCTTCTACAACACCATGGAAGACGCCGGCGCCCTGCCAATCGAATTCGACTGCAGCAACCTGGCAATGGGCGACGTCATCGACGTGTACCCGTTCAAAGGTGAAGTACGCCGTCACGAAAGCGACGAGCTGGTCACCACCTTCGAACTGAAGACGCCAGTCCTGCTCGACGAAGTCCGTGCTGGCGGCCGTATCCCGCTGATCGTTGGCCGTGGCTTGACCGACAAGGCGCGCACCGAGCTGGGCATGGGTCCAACCGACCTGTTCAAACTGCCGGACGCACCGGTCGATACTGGCAAGGGCTTCACCCTGGCGCAAAAAATGGTTGGCCGTGCCTGCGGCATGCCAGAAGGCCAGGGCGTACGTCCAGGCGCCTACTGCGAACCGAAGATGACCACCGTGGGCTCGCAAGACACCACCGGCCCGATGACCCGCGACGAGCTCAAAGACCTCGCCTGCCTGGGCTTCTCGGCTGACCTGGTCATGCAGTCGTTCTGCCACACTGCGGCTTACCCGAAGCCAATCGACGTCACCACCCACCACACCCTGCCGGATTTCATCCGCACCCGTGGCGGCGTGTCGCTGCGTCCTGGCGACGGCATCATCCACAGCTGGCTGAACCGTATGCTGCTGCCTGACACCGTCGGCACCGGCGGCGACTCGCACACCCGCTTCCCGATCGGCATCTCGTTCCCGGCCGGTTCCGGCCTGGTCGCCTTCGCCGCTGCCACCGGCGTGATGCCGCTGGACATGCCAGAGTCGATCCTGGTTCGCTTCAAGGGCAAGCTGCAGCCTGGCATCACCCTGCGTGACCTGGTCCATGCGATCCCGTACTACGCCATTCAGCAAGGCCTGCTGACCGTCGAGAAGAAAGGCAAGATCAACGCCTTCTCGGGTCGCATTCTGGAGATCGAAGGCCTCGACGAGCTGACTGTCGAGCAAGCGTTCGAGCTGTCCGACGCTTCCGCCGAGCGCTCTGCTGCTGGCTGCACCATCAAGCTGCCGGAAAAAGCGGTTGCCGAATACCTGCAGTCGAACATCACCCTGCTGCGCTGGATGATCAGCGAAGGCTACGGCGATGCGCGGACCATGGAGCGCCGTGCGCAAGCCATGGAAGCCTGGCTGGCCAACCCGCAGCTGCTGTCTGCAGACGCCGATGCCGAATACGCCGAGATCATCGAAATCGACCTGGCCGACGTCAAAGAGCCTGTGCTCTGCGCGCCGAACGACCCGGACGACGCCCGCCTGCTGTCTTCGGTACAGGGCGAGAAGATCGACGAAGTGTTCATCGGCTCGTGCATGACCAACATTGGTCACTTCCGCGCTGCTGGCAAGCTGCTGGAGAAGGTCAAGGGCGGTATTCCGACCCGTCTGTGGCTGGCTCCGCCAACCAAGATGGACGCTCACCAGCTGACCGAAGAAGGCTACTACGGCATCTACGGCAAAGCTGGCGCGCGCATGGAAATGCCAGGTTGCTCGCTGTGCATGGGTAACCAGGCACGTGTGCAGACCGGTTCGACCGTGGTTTCCACGTCGACCCGTAACTTCCCTAACCGTCTGGGCGATGCCACCAACGTCTACCTGGCTTCGGCCGAGCTGGCAGCAGTGGCTTCGATCATCGGCAAGCTGCCGACCATCGAAGAGTACATGCAGTACGCCAAGGACATCGACAGCATGGCTGCCGACGTCTACCGCTACCTGAGCTTCGACCAGATCGCCGAGTTCCGTGACGCTGCGGAAAGCGCCAAGATCCCGGTTGTTCAGGCGTAACATCCGGCGGGAGCGTTGAGCTTCCAGCGGCATGAAAAAACCCGGCAGAAATGCCGGGTTTTTTTTGGGTTGTTGATGGAGGGATCATTCATTGCGTAACCGGCGGCGCCAGCAGAGCCAACAATTTTCAGCCTAACGGTCGATTCCGTCGACTCGGCCGGCCTCTTCGCGGGGCAAGCCCGCTCCCACAGGGTCGGGGAGTGTCTGGGTTGTATGATCGATGAGCGCGCCGACAAGCTACTCCATCAGGATTTCGACCAGCACCTGCGCTGGCGCACTCAACTCCACCCCCTGCCGCGTCACGACCTCGTACGGCTCACTGCGTGACTGCAATTGCAATGGCAGCCTCACCAGCATCCCGTGATCCAGCGCGACCTTGGCCACATCCCACGGCATCACCGCCAGCAAGCCCGGATCCTGCAACAGCATCGACAACGTGGTGAAGGTCGAAGACGTTTCGATCGGATACTGCGGAAAGCTCAACCCCGCCTCGCGAAACTCACGCTCCAGGGTCAGGCGCATCGGCATGTTCACCGGGAACACCACCCACCGCGAATCGGCCAGCTGTGCCAGGTTCAACGAAGCGCTGGCCGCCAGCGGATGCGCCGGGTTGGCCACCAGCACCAGCTGCTCCTGGTGCTTGACCCGGCTGTGGTACGCCGCCGGGCGCGGGCTGACACTGGTCCGGCAGATCACCACATCCAGTCGGCCCTGATCGAGCAGGGTCAACAAGCGGTCACTGGTGTCCTCGACCACCGCCACCGACAGGTCCGGCTGGCTTTCGCGCAAACGCGCCAGGCCCTCCACCAGAATCGGCACCGCCCCCATGATCGTGCCCACCGACAACCGCCCGCCATGGCCCTGGAGAATTCCCAGCATCTCTTCACGCAGGTGCGCCAGGTCGTTGCCGATCAAGCGCGCATAACGCACCACGCAACGCCCCAGGTCATTCGCCTGCAGGCCCTTGCTGGTGCGCTCGAAGAGCACCGCGCCCAGGGTCGATTCGATCTCGTTGAGGGCCTTGGTCGCCCCCGGCTGGGTAATCGACATGGCCTCGGCCGCCTTGTGGATCGAGCCCAGCTCGTCAAGGCTGATCAGCAGGCGTAGCTGGCGCAAGCGCAGGCGCGACGCCATGGAACTCAAAGGTGGCAGCATAGGGGATCACTAAAAGTTATCACGGGGTCAACAGCTCTCATTAGGCAGCAACGCCGCGCAAATTTAAAGTGGCCGCACGTGCTTCCCCACAACAACAAACCGGAGCCAGCATGCGCCTGATCCAATTCGAAACCGCACCCGCCCAGCGCCACGTCGGCGTGGTCGAAGGCGACCTGATCCAGGTCGTGCGTGACACCACCCACCTGCGTGAACTGGCCTTGGCCGCCATCCGCAACCAGCGCAGCCTAACCGCCGAAGTGCTCGAGCGCGGCCTGGACAGCAGCGACCAGCGCTACAGCCAAGCCCTCGCCGAATGCCGGGTATTGCCACCGCTGGACCACGAAGATCCGGCCCACTGCCTGGTCAGCGGCACCGGCCTGACCCACCTGGGCAGCGCCTCGACCCGCGACAAGATGCACCAGCAGAAAGTCGACGACAGCGCCGCCCTCACCGACACCGCGCGGATGTTCCAATGGGGCATCGATGGCGGCCGTCCCGCCGCCGGCAGCGCAGGCGCGCAGCCGGAATGGTTCTACAAGGGCGATGGCTCGTGCGTAGTACGTCCGGGCCAGGCCTTGCAGACCCCGGCGTTCGCCGAGGACGCCGGTGAAGAGCCGGAGCTGGCCGGGCTCTATGTGATCGGCGATGATGGCCAGCCCTACCGGCTGGGCTTTGCCATCGGCAACGAGTTTTCCGACCATGTGATGGAGCGGCGCAATTACCTCTACCTGGCCCATTCCAAGCTGCGCAACTGCTCGTATGGGCCGGAACTGCGCGTGGGCGAGCTGCCGCGCCACCTGCAGGGCACCAGCCGGATCCGCCGGGGCGACCAGGTGATCTGGGAAAAGGACTTTCTCAGTGGCGAGGACAACATGTGCCACTCGCTGGAGAACCTCGAGTACCACCATTTCAAATACGTCCAGTTCCTCCGTCCGGGCGATGTCCACATCCACTTCTTCGGCACCGCGACCCTGTCGTTCGCCGATCAGGTCAAGGCCGGCGAAGGCGATGTGTTCGAGATCAGCCTGGCCGAGTTCGGCGCGCCGCTGCGCAATGGCATTGCCCTGGCGCCGGCGGCCATCTCACCCGGAGCGGTGACCACGCTCTGACCCGACGGCGGCGCAGGGCCGCGCCGCCGCGGCATTTCATAACAATCACAAGAGTGAGATGAGCATGAACAACAGCCCTTACCCGGCGGCCCCCGCGCCCGCCCTGGCTACCGCCGACAGCGCCAAGCCGACCACCGTGCGCTGGCGGATCTTCCTGATCCTGCTGTTGCTGGCCGCGATCAACTACATCGACCGCGCCTCGCTGTCGGTGGCGCTGCCGTTGATTTCCGCAGAGTTCGAACTGACTCCGGCGCTCGAAGGCCTGATCCTCAGCGCGTTCTTCTGGTCGTACGCCTTGATGCAGATCCCTGCCGGGGTGCTGCTCGACCGCTTCCAGGTGCGCAACATCATTGGCGTCGCGACCATCGGCTGGGGCGCCTTCCAGGCCCTTGGCGGCTTCGCCCACAACTGGATCACCCTGCTGGTCACCCGCATCGGCCTGGGCGTCGCCGAGTCGCCGATCATGCCCGCCGGCGCCAAGCTCAACGGCGCCTGGCTGACCCCCAACGAGCGCGGCCGCGGCGCCACCCTGGTGGACGGCGGCGCGCCGCTGGGCACCGCCCTTGGCGCGATCATCATCGCCGGGCTGATCACCTGGTTCGACTCCTGGCGCATCGCCTTCATCATCGCCGGCGTCGGCACCGTGGCCGCAGGCCTCTGGGCCTGGTGGTACATCCGCAACCACCCCAGCGAACACCCGCAGGTGAACGCCGCCGAGCTGGCCTACATCACCCAGGCCAACGATGCCGCGAGCAAGGCCAACGGCAACCGCAAGGCGGTGCTCAAGGAGCTGCTCAAAAGCCGTTCGGTGCTGTGCATGTTCGCCGGCTACGCCTGTTACAACAGCGTGTTCTATGGCCTGCTGACCTGGATGCCGAGCTACCTGCACAAGGCCCACAACCTCGACATTAAGGCCATGGGCGGGGCGACCTTCCTGATCTTCATGTGCGGTTTCGTCGGCGAGCTGATCGGCGGCTGGATTTCCGACAAATGGAAGGCCAAGGGCGGCCAGCCCAACACCGTCATGCGCAGCATGTTCGCCGGCTCCGCTGCGGTCGCCGCGCTGTGCATCCTGCTGGTGGCCTACACCCCGGACGCCGGCCTGGTCATCGCACTGCTCTGCGTGGCGCTGTTCTTCATCCGCTGGTGCGGCATGTACTGGTGCCTGCCGGCGATTCTCGGCGGCAAGTCCAAGGCCGGCGTGCTCGGCGGCAGCATGAACTTCTGCGGCAACATGGTCGGCGTGCTGGTGCCGATCCTGATCGGCCTGATCGTGCAGTTCACCGGTTCCTACTTCCTGGCCCTGATCTTCTTCGTGGTCATGGCCTTCGGCCTGATGCTGTTCTCCGGCCTGATCGACTATCGCGAGCGCGGGCTGGCCTGAGCCACGCGCCCCATTGAGGTGATTGTCATGCAACTCATTACAACAACAGGCAGTGCAAGCGCTGCCAACGCCGTGATCCGACTCAACCCCCTGGACGATGTGCTGGTCGCCCGCCAGCCGCTGCCCGAAGGCCTTTTGCTGGATGAAGGGATCACCGTGCGCGAGCCGATCCCGGCGGGCCACAAGCTGGCCGCGCGCGCCCTGGTCACCGGCCAGCCGCTGCGGCGCTATGGGCAGATCATCGGCTTCGCCAGCCAGGCGATCGCCGCTGGCGAGCATGTTCACGTGCACAACCTGGCGATGGGCGACTTTGCCCGCGACTATGCCTTCGGTGTCGACGCCAAAGGTCGGCAGGCGCCGACCGACGACACCTTCATGGGCATCGTGCGCAGCGATGGCCGGGTTGCCACACGCAACTACATCGGCATCCTGACTTCGGTGAACTGTTCGGCCACGGTGGCGCGGGCGATCGCCGACCACTTCCGCCGCGACATCCACCCCGACGCCCTGGCGCCCTACCCCAATGTCGACGGCGTGGTCGCCCTGACCCATGGGGTCGGCTGCGCGGTCGATCCCGGTGGCGAAGCGCTGGCGATGTTGCGCCGCACCCTCGGCGGCTACGCCGTGCACGCCAACTTCGCCTCGGTGCTGCTGATCGGCCTGGGCTGCGAAACCAACCAGATTCCCGACCTGCTCGCCGCCCAGGGCCTGGAGAGCAGCCATGCGCTGCGCACCTTTACCATCCAGGGCACCGGCGGCACCTCGAAGACCATTGCCAGCGGCATAGCCCAGGTCAAGTCGTTGCTGGCCGAAGCCAACCAGGTCGAGCGCCAGCCGGTCAGCGTTCGCCACCTCACCGTGGGCCTGCAGTGCGGTGGCTCGGACGGTTACTCGGGGATCACCGCCAACCCGGCGCTGGGCAATGCGGTAGACCGCCTGGTCGCCGCCGGCGGCACTGCGATCCTGTCGGAAACCCCGGAGATCTACGGTGCCGAACACCTGCTGACCCGCCGTGCGGTGAGCCAGCAGGTCGGCGAAAAGCTGATTACCCGGATCCAGTGGTGGGAGGCCTATTGCCAGCGGATGGGCGCCGAACTGAACAACAACCCGTCGGCGGGCAACAAGGCCGGTGGCCTGACCACCATCCTCGAGAAGTCCCTCGGCGCCGTGGCCAAGGCCGGTTCCAGCGACCTGGTGGATGTCTACGAGTATGCCGAGCCGGTACGCGCCCACGGCCTGGTGTTCATGGACACGCCCGGCTATGACCCGATCTCCGCCACCGGCCAGGTCGCCGGCGGCGCCAACCTGATCGCCTTCACCACCGGCCGCGGCTCGGCCTACGGCTGCGCGCCCTCCCCGTCGATCAAGCTGGCGACCAACACCCGCCTGTGGCAAACCCAGGAAGAGGACATGGACGTCAACTGCGGCGGCATCGCCGACGGCAGCATGACCATCGAAGAACGTGGCGAATACATCTACCGCATGATGCTGAGCATCGCCTCGGGCGAGCGCAGCAAGAGCGAACAGCATGGCTACGGCCAGAACGAGTTCGTGCCGTGGCAGATCGGCGCCATTACCTGATTCCCAGTCTTGTCATTACAGGAGCCCGCATGACCCGCATCCTCGGTCACAACTACATCGCCGGCCTGCGCTCGGCGCAAGGCGACACGCTGCTCGAGAGCCTCGACGCCAGCACCGGCGAACCCTTACCGGGCGTCTTCAGCCAGGCCACGCAGGCCGAAGTCGACGCCGCCGGCAACGCCGCGGCGGCCGCCTTCCCGGCGTACCGCAACCTGCCCGCCGAGCGACGCGCGGCGTTTCTCGAGGCGATTGCCGACGAGCTCGACGCGCTGGGCGATGACTTCATCGCCACCGTGTGCCGCGAGACCGCCCTGCCCAGCGGCCGTATCCAGGGCGAGCGCGCCCGCACCAGCGGCCAGCTACGCCTGTTCGCCCAGGTGCTGCGCCGGGGTGATTTCTATGCCGCACGCATCGACCCCGCGCTGCCCGAGCGCCATCCGCTGCCGCGGCCCGACCTGCGCCAGTACCGGATCGGCGTGGGTCCGGTGGCGGTGTTCGGCGCCAGCAACTTCCCCCTCGCCTTCTCCACCGCCGGCGGCGACACCGCCTCGGCCCTGGCCGCCGGCTGCCCGGTGGTGTTCAAGGCGCACAGTGGCCACATGGCCACCGCGGAAGCGGTCGCCGACGCCATCCTGCGCGCCGCCGAGCGCAGCGGCATGCCGGCCGGGGTGTTCAACATGGTCTACGGCGGCGGGGTCGGTGAGTGGCTGGTCAAGCACCCGGCGATTCAGGCGGTCGGCTTCACCGGTTCGCTCAAGGGCGGCGAGGCCCTGAGCCGGATGGCCGCCGAGCGCGCGCAGCCGATCCCGGTGTTTGCCGAGATGTCCAGCATCAACCCGGTGATCCTGCTGCCCGCGGCGCTGCAGGCGCGTGGCGAAAGCCTGGCGCGCGAGCTGGCGGCGTCGGTGACGCTGGGCTGCGGGCAGTTCTGTACCAATCCTGGCTTGATCATCGGCATACGCTCGGCGGCGTTCGCCGACTTCATCGCGCTGTTCAAGGCGCAGATGGCCGAGCAGCCGGCGCAGACCATGCTCAACCTGGGCACGCTGGCCAGTTATCGCCAGGGGCTCGAGCAGCTGCACAAGCACCCGGGCATCCGCCACCTGGCGGGCGCGGCGCAAGGCGCGCGGCAGGCGCAGCCGCAGCTGTTCCAGGCGGACGTCGGCCTGCTGCTGGGGGGCGACAGGCTGTTGCAGGAAGAGGTGTTCGGCCCGGCCACGCTGGTCATCGAAGTCGCCGACCAGGCGCAGCTGGCCGCTGCCGTGCAGGCGTTGCGCGGGCAACTGACGGCCACCTTGATCGGCGAAGCGGTGGAGCTGCCGGACTACGCCTGGCTGAGTGAGTTGCTGCAGGACAAGGTCGGGCGGGTGCTGCTCAACGGCTACCCGACCGGGGTCGAGGTGTGTGACGCGATGGTGCATGGCGGGCCTTACCCGGCGACCTCGGATGCGCGGGGGACCTCGGTCGGCAGCCTGGCGATCGACCGCTTCCTGCGGCCGGTGTGTTTCCAGAACTACCCGGATGCGCTGTTGCCGCCGGCGCTGCAGGATGGCAATCCGCTGGGGATTTCACGGTTGATCGAGGGTCGACAGAGTCGGGCGGTGATTGTTCGCTGAGGTCAGGCAGGTCGGGCCTCTTCGCGGGACAAGCCCGCTCCCACAGGTACCGCGCTGATCTTGCGAACGGCGCAATACCTGTGGGAGCGGGCTTGTCCCGCGAAGAGGCCGACACTGGCGCCACACCTGTGCGACGCTCGCCTCAGATCACCCACAGCTCAACGAACGTGTGCACCGGCGTCGCCTCCAGGCGCGCCTGGGCCTTGCACAGCTCGAAGATCTCGGCACAGCGCTGCCCGGCAAAGCGCGTGGCGAGGTTGGCCTTGAACTTCTCTTCCAGCAACGGAATCCCCTCGGCACGCCGGCGCCGATGACCAATCGGATATTCCACGGTCACCTGCTCGGTGCTGCTGCCATCGTTGAAGAACACCTGCAGCGCATTGGCAATCGAGCGCTTGTCGGCCTCGAGGTACTCGCGGCTGAACCGCGGCTCTTCGACGATCTCCATCTTCTCGCGCAGACGGTCGATGGACGGGTGGGCGGCGTGGAAGCTGTCTTCATAGTGCTCGGCCACCAGGTTGCCGAAGATCAACGGCACCGCCGTCATGTACTGCAGGCAGTGATCGCGGTCGGCGGCGTTGGCCAGTGGACCGACCTTGGAGATGATGCGGATCGCCGACTCGTGCGTGGTGATGACGATGCGCTCGATTTCGTGCAGGCGGTTACGCACCTTCGGGTGCAGCGTCACCGCCGCCTCGCAGGCAGTCTGTGCGTGAAACTCGGCAGGGAAGCTGATCTTGAACAGGACGTTTTCCATCACATAGCTGCCCAACGCCTGCGGCAGGCTGAAGCTGCGCTGGGCAGGCGGCTTGAGCGCGAGGTCCTTGTTGGTGTGGCTGAACAGCACATCATAGAAGCCCCACTGCGGCGCCGTGAGCACACCGGGAATGCCCATCTCGCCGCGCAGGGCGATATCGGCCAGGCGCACGCCGCGACTCGACGCGTCGCCCGCGGCCCACGACTTGCGCGAGCCGGCGTTGGGCGCGTGGCGATAGGTGCGCAACGCCTGGCCGTCGACGAAGGCGTGGGACAGCGCCGAGAGCATCTGCTCGCGGTTGGCCCCCATCAGCTTGGCGCACACGGCAGTCGAAGCGACCTTGACCAGCAGGACATGGTCAAGGCCGACCCGGTTGAACGAGTTTTCCAGGGCCAGTACGCCCTGGATCTCATGGGCCATGACCATCGCTTCGAGCACGTCGCGCATGCTCAACGGCGGCTCACCGCTGGCTACCCGGCGCTGCGAGAGATGGTCGGCCACCGCCAGGATGCCGCCGAGGTTGTCCGACGGATGGCCCCACTCGGCGGCCAGCCAGGTGTCGTTGTAGTCCAGCCAGCGCACGATGCAGCCGATGTCCCAGGCCGCCTTGACCGGGTCCAGCCGGTACGAGGTCCCGGGCACCCGCGCGCCATGCGGCACCACGGTCCCCTCGACCAGCGGCCCGAGGTGCTTGCAGCACTCGGGAAAACGCAGCGCCAGCAAGCCGCAGCCCAAGGTGTCGATCAGGCAGTTGCGCGCAGTGTCGAGGGCCTCCGCCGAGCCGACCTGGTAGTCGAGCACATAGTCGGCGATGGTCTGCAACACCCGGTCATAGTCCGGGCGGTCGTTCAGGTCAACGTTGGCACTCATCTCTCATGACTTCCTGTGGCAGAGGGTCGAACGAAAAGTCGAGCACCACACGCGTGCTAGAAGGCGTCGCCGGGCACTCGCACCCAGCCTTCCATCAACACGCGAGCGCTGCGGCTCATGATGGCCTTTGTCACCCGCCACTCACCGTCGACCTGGCGTGCCTCGGCGCCCACGCGCAAGGTCCCGGACGGATGACCGAAGCGCACGGCGCTGCGCTGCTCGCCACCGGCGGCGAGGTTGACCAGGGTACCGGGGATCGCTGCGGCGGTACCGATGGCCACCGCCGCGGTGCCCATCATGGCGTGGTGCAACTTGCCCATGGACAGGGCACGCACCAGCAGGTCGATATCTGCCGCCGCGACCTCTTTGCCACTGGACGCAGCATAAGCAGCCGGTGCCGCGACGAAGGCCACCTTGGGCGTGTGCTGACGTTCGCGGGCCTGCTCGAGGTTGCTGATCAAGCCCATGCGCAGTGCGCCATAGGCGCGAATGGTCTCGAAGCGCGCCAGCGCTTGCGGGTCAGCATTGATCGCATCCTGCAATTCGGTGCCGCTGTAACCGAGGTCTTGCGCATTGAGGAAAATGGTCGGGATGCCGGCGTTGATCAGAGTCGCCTTGAACGTGCCAACCCCTGGCACTTCCAGGTCATCAACCAGGTTACCGGTGGGGAACATCGCCCCACCGCCTTCATCATCGGCGGCCGGCTCGACGAACTCCAGTTGCACTTCGGCAGCAGGGAACGTCACCCCGTCCAGCTCGAAGTCACCGGTCTCCTGCACTTCGCCGTTGCTGATCGGCACGTGGGCAATGATGGTCTTGCTGATGTTGGCCTGCCAGATACGCACCGTGGCAGTGCCGTTGTGCGGGATGCGCGCTGGGTCGACCAAGCCGCTGCTGATAGCGAACGCGCCGACCGCTGCCGAGAGGTTACCGCAGTTGCCGCTCCAGTCGACAAACGCCTTGTCGATGGCGACCTGGCCGAACAGGTAGTCAACGTCGTGCTCAGGCTTGGTAGTGGTCGAGACGATCACCGCCTTGCTGGTACTGGACGTGCCGCCGCCCATGCCGTCGGTCTGCTTGCCGTATGGGTCGGGGCTGCCAATCACGCGCAGGATCAGCGCGTCCCGGGCAGGCCCGGGCTGGCGAGCGCGCTCCGGCAAATCTTGCAGGGAGAAAAACACGCCTTTGCTGGTACCACCACGCAAGTAGGTGGCGGGGATTTTGATCTGCGGTGCGTAGGTCATGATTGAGTCCTATGAATTCTGCGGTCTAGCCGGGGCCGC